>JAQBDA010000048.1:0-5028 GCA_032124675.1 Chloroflexota bacterium | reverse complement strand
CGTCTCCACCGCCAAAGAACAACCCCAAAGTTCTCTTATCCCGAATTCAGGTTAATATACATTGAGATAATGCCTGGCAGATCAGGCAAGCAGCCTGGTCAGGGGATAATCGCTGTGTATTGACGATCAGGTCGTACAGCTCAGGGTCGTCCCAGCGAGCATTGTAATAACGGCGCAGGTAACTCCGGCGGGCACGGTCACTCGTCTCGATCTGAGCGCTGGCGGCCTCGATGGGAATATTATGGGTTTCTGCGATCCGATTGGCACGAATTCCTGCGGGAGCGATCACATTCACGTGCAATGTGTTTGGAAAATTACTCAGGATGACCTGCCCGGCGCGCCCGATGATAATGATGTCATCTCTGTTGGCAGCCTCTTGCATCACCTCCCAGATCGCTTGCTGATATGCCTGGCGTGATTTGGGTGCGGGATGGATACCCAACAGCCCCAGATCGTCGATAGCAGCAAGGGCCATATCCGGCGCACCAGCGCGGATGGCTGCTTGATTGATCAATTCCCGGCATATAACCTCATAACCCAGGCGGGAGGCAACAGCCTGGGCAACTTCGTCTCCCCAGCTGCCCAATTGGCGAGAGATTGTTATGACTGCCATTGCGTTCGCATTATAGCATAAGTAATTCGCCGGGCTCTAAGGTGGTACGGATCGGGTTGTGGTTCTGTTTGACCCAATCCCAGAGCGGTTTTTCCCATCCCAGCAGTGTCCATGGATCTGCCGGGTAGTGACCAGGTCGGGTGCCGATATTCACCCAATCAAAACCCTGAAACAGGGACTCCCATTCCTGCCAGGGGACGATATCAGGGGTCATGGAATAAGTGCCCAATGGTGAGAAGAATACTGGTTTGCCTGTCGGGAAATTGACCGCCATCTCTTTGAGGAATGCCAGGCTGTCCCGGGTGTTATAGATCAACCAAACAGGGAGCAATCCGCTCATAACCACCGAGCTGGCATCGAACTGGGTGAACATCTCAACCAGCACGCCGGCGGGCTGCCGGCCTTCCAATTGGAGCTGACGAGTGACTACCTTGTAGGCAAGTCTGGAATAATCCTGCGGCTCTGGGTGGGTAATTCGCACAAAACGGTACCCATATTGCTCGCAGAAGTCTTGCAGTGCTTCACCAAGCTGATTTTCACAGCCCCATTCGGACTCAGGCCCAGTTTCAATATTAAATCCATCCAGCTGCCAGTTTTCATGTTCTAAGTTCGCTTCCCGACGGTAGCGATCGATTCGTGGGCTTCCCGCTAAGAATTCCTGGGCAGATATATCTCCCCACCCGCCAACCTGGAAGTAGCTGCGTTCCCCTACCTTGTAACGCAGCCATTGTGCACCACAGTCCAGATAGCAGATCGTCCCTTCAGGTTTTAATTTACGCCGTATGAATTCAATATAAGCAGAGGGGATGTCAACCAGCTTTACCCGCAGATGGTTTACGAATTTGGTCAGCCATCCATCGTGGACGGGATCAAAATGCTGGATTGAGACAATCTCAGGGTTCTGTTTGGCGATCACAGATGCCATGTCTGCCGAGCGTTGGTAGTATGCCATAGCATTGCCATCGGTTGCTCCGCCCTTTAGTGTGAAGACGAAGGCAACCGGCAGGAAAAGGCTGTTCAGAGACAGCGCCAGATGGGCGCTGGCTCCACCCAATGCCGCGCCGATGGTGATTGTATCGAACTGTTCGTGGAGATTGGCATAATCCTCCAATCGCCCGCTGATCACCTGGTCCAGGCTGATGCCCGCCAGTCTTTGAGGATCAAGACCGCCAAGCGCTTGGAATCGGGATATGCTGTATCGAGCGACGCTCTGAGGGAAGAAGCCCAGGGCGCGCAGCACCGGACGCTGCCATGACTGTATTGAGTAAGTCGTAGTGACTTCGCCTGATAGACCGGCGGCCACCGCCCGGGTGACGATTGGTGAGGCACTATCGGGACTCTCGAGCAGCATTGGTTATCCGGGGCCCGGTTTCGCCAGCACTCTGGCGATCTCACGCAGTGCGAGCCACCACTGCTCTTTAGGACGCTGCTTCGCTATATTCGCCATGCGATGGAAATCCTCCAGGTCGTGGAATTTGATCTCTCTGCCCTGAAGACCGATGAATGCACTCTTACCGGATCTGTTCTCTGCTTCCATGATCAGATAATCTATGCATCTAGTCGCCAACCGGGTTGCCTGTATCCGGTCGAAGGGTGATGGATTCCCGCCTTGCTGTAAATGCCCGAGGATAGACTGGCGTACGTCGAATAAATCTTTGCCCTCCTCCTCGAAAAGGGAGCACATAAAAGAAGTGGAATAGATTTCATTGGCATGCTCATTGCGGATGATCAGACCTAACCGTTTCCCGCCGGTAAAACCCTCGACCAGGAGGTCCAGGTCATGCTTCATATCCTGCAAGGTGACCCCTTCTTCATTCATATACACTCGTTCGGCTCCGGTTGCCATTCCGCTCATTAAAGCCAGGTATCCACACGAGCGTCCCATCACTTCAACCACGAAACATCGCCTGAGAGCTACCGCGGATTGCTTAATCTTGTCGACTGCCTCGACAATATTGTTGAGGGCGGTATCAGCGCCAACACTCAGCTCTGAGCCGGGGAGGTTGTTATTGATGGTTGCCGGTAGCAGAACGATGGGGATTTCAAATGCAGGAAAATTCGGTCTCTCCATGAGCAGCTGATAAGCAGACTCGTAGCCTGACCAACCGCCGATAATCAGCAGCCCTTCAATGCTATGATTTTCAATCGACCGGGCAATTGCGTACAGGTCGCTGCCAGAGGGAATATGCCGGTTGGTGCCCAACTCGGATCCGCCCATCGGCGCCCATCCATTTACGCTCATCCAGTTCAGCTCATCAATATCGCCTTCGATTAGCCCGGGGAAGCCATTGTGGATACCCAGCACAATATGCCCTTTGTCGAGTGCGACCCGGACTGCCGCTCGTACGGCTGTGTTCATCCCCGGAGATGGGGCGCCAGAATGCATGATTGCCAGGCGCAGACGCCTCTGATCAGGCTGTGGGGCGTGAGGTAAAGCTCGCAGCATGGTTTTCAGCGTTTGAAAGGCCTCCTGAAAACTGCTGCCTCTCAATTCCATGGCATGCTGGTAATCACGGGCGTCCATGGCTCTGGTGGCATCATGGGATTTTTCAACACACTCCATTAGCGGCATGTGTGTCACTCGATTGCCGCGCATTCCGATAAGCTGAGGCTCACTGTCCGGTGCGGCGGACAAAATCGTATCCACGGCTGCACTGCCTAACAGTGTACTTAGGTTTCGATCGAAAACACTAGGCGCTCCTCCACGCTGGACATGTCCAAGCACTGTGACACGTACTTCCTCTCCCATGCAATCTTCCAAAATTTTTGAAACGCGAGTGCTGCCGATATAGTTCCCCTGGCGGTCACGTGCTCCCTCAGCGAGGATAACAATCGTATCTCGCCGTCCGGCTTTACGACCAGCCTTAATCCGTTCGCACATCAATTCTTCCCAGTTGTCGACATCGGGAGGGCTTTCAGGGATCAGCACCCAGTCTGCGCCGGTCGCCAGTGCGCCCATCAATGCCAGATAGCCGCAGTTGCGGCCCATGACTTTCACTACGAAAGTCCGCTGGTGGCTGGCAGCGGTGCTGGTGATCGCATCGACTGCTTCTGTGATCCGGTGCAAAGCACTATCGGCTCCGATGGTCATATCCGTGCCATAGGTGTCATTATCAATGGACCCTACCAGCCCGGCGATGAGCAAATGGGCATGCGCTTCTGCATCCTGATGGGTGATCTTACCATCAACAACCAGCTCTTGCAGCAGTTCGGGCCATTCCTGGTGGAATATGTTTGCCCCGGTAAGGCTGCCATCACCGCCGATTATCACCAGGCTGTCGATCCCGTGGGCGATTAAATTGCCGGCAGCGTTCTTCCGACCCTGTCTTGTCCGAAATTCTTCGCTGCGTGCCGTTCCGATGACCGTGCCACCTTTGTGCAAGATTCCGCCAACAGAATTCCAGTTCAACTCGCGGATATACTCGCCACCAGCGACCATTCCCTGGTAGCCTTCATATATCGCATATACCTCAAGGTTTTTATTTAGCGCGGTACGGACAACTGCCCGGACTGCGGCGTTCATCCCCTGGGCATCCCCCCCGCTGGTCATCACTCCTAATCTCTTCTTTATTGGCTGCGGCATTGGAACTCACTCCGGTTTTATGGCATAATCATTTCGATTGCTACATCCTGATTATATCAACCCTTGCCTTCGGAGGAGAAGATGATGCTGGTCGTTCATGTCCATGTTCATGTAAAACCCGAATACCTGGAGGACTTCCTTCAGGAGACTGTAGTGAATGCACGGAACAGTATCAAAGAGCCAGGGATAGCTCGTTTTGATGTGGTTCAGCAACTTGATGATCCGGAACGCTTTGTCCTGGTAGAAGTGTACCGGGATCAGGATGCACCGGCGAAGCACAAACAGGCCGACCATTATGCTCGCTGGCGAGATGCGGTAGCGGAGATGATGGCTGAACCGCGTCAGAGTTTGAAGTATTCAAATATTCATCCCGACGACCAAGGGTGGGGGTGATGCCGGGATTCGAGTTTGCTACCTCCGACAGAATCATATTCGGTGCTGGCACAATCCAGAAAGTCGGCGAGCTTGCGGTGAGGATGGGTCGGAAGGCTCTGATCGTGCTTGGCAAGGATGCCAGCCGGGCTGAACGGCTCATCGTGCACCTTCACAGCTCCGGGTTGATTACGGAGGTGTTACAAGTCGAGAGCGAGCCGGCTGTGAGCGAAATTCAGGCAGGAGTAAATTTTGCGCGCGAGAGCCAGTTCGATCTGGTGATCGGGTTTGGTGGCGGGAGTGCGCTTGATGCAGGGAAGGCGATCGCCGGTCTGGTGACGAATCCTGGAGAGATATACGATTATCTGGAGGTCGTCGGTGCCGGCGCACCACTGACCGAGAAACCGCTGCCATATATTGCAATACCAACGACTGCGGGGACCGGGTCAGAAGTAACCCG
>JAQBDA010000047.1:0-14534 GCA_032124675.1 Chloroflexota bacterium | reverse complement strand
TGTCCAGAGGTACTGTAACTTGTGCCCGGGGCATGGCATTCTCCTTGGCTTCTTACCTGTAATTTTGCAGCTAATTCTACTCGGGAACACGCTTTCAACACCCCCATATCTGGCGGCTGTCACGGCGATTCCCAATGAGCCTGTTTGTGAAGGATGGGCAAATACCCATCCAGGCTTATAATACCAGAGGACCTATATCCGGTGGCCTGGTCCATGTTCATTGGTGCAAGAGCCACGCTGAGCACGAAAACCTTTATTCATGACTGCCGTTCTCATAAATAGACGAGCGAGCAGATCTAGCAGTTCCCCGCGTAGATATCAGGAGGCATACGATGCGCATTGCAGTATACGGCGCCGGAGGGGTGGGCGGCTATTTTGGCGGGCGGCTGGCGGAAGCCGGTGAAGATGTTGTCTTCATCGCCCGCGGCGATAACCTGCGGGCGATCCAGAGCCACGGCTTGCGCGTGGAAAGCCCCAAGGGAGATTTTGTGATCCAGCCAGCCCAGGCAGCGGCTGACCCGGCCCAGGTCGGTCAGGTGGACTTCATCCTGCTGGGGGTGAAGGCCTGGCAGGTGCCCCAGGCCGCGCATGCCATGCGACCCATGCTGGGAGAGGATACGCTCGTCTTGCCGCTGCAGAATGGGGTTGACGCTCCCCAGCAGCTTTCCGAGGTGCTCGGCCCGGAACGGGTGCTGGGCGGTCTGTGTCGCATCTCAGCGATGGCCGCTGCCCCGGGTTACATCCGCCACGTTGGCATCGAGCCGTACATCGCATTCGGTCACCAGGGTCAACCGCCCTCACAGCGCTGCAAGTTGCTGCGGGATGCATTTGAACGCGCCGGGGTGAGGGCAGAGCTGCCGCCAGACATCCAGGCTGCCATGTGGGAGAAATTCGTCTTCATTGCCGCAATCAGTGGGGTCGGGGCGGTGACCCGGATACCGGTTGGGGGTCTGCGCTCGATCCCGGAGACGCGCCAGATGCTGGCAGATGCGCTGCAGGAGACGGTCGAACTAGCCCAGGCGCTCGGCGTGTCCCTTCCGGAGGGGCTGGCGGATCGGACGATAGCACTGATCGACGGTTTGCCGGCTGGGGCGACCGCTTCGATGCAGCGTGATCTCATGGAGGGACGACCTTCAGAGCTGGACGCTCAGAACGGTGCCGTGGTGCGGATGGCTGCACAGGCAGGCGTGCGTACACCGGTGCATGCATTCCTGTATGCCAGCCTGCTGCCTCAGGAGCTGCAGGCCAGGGGGGAGCTGAAGGGTTAACTGCTGCGCGCGCTACAGTTTATAGCGCACGATACTGCAGCCGTAGGCCGGAGTCTGGTCCGGGTTGGGCTGCCTGCCCGCCAGGATTGCATCGACTGCATCTCGCAGATAGTGCTGGCTGGGTTCTCGCTTCCGGAAGGTGACGTCATCTAAAGCGCCTTGGTAGCGCAGTATCCCATCCGGGTCGATCACAAATAGATGTGGTGTGGTAATAGCGCTATAACGGTCGGCAGTTCGATGGTCTGGGTCAAGCAGGGGGGCCAGACGGCGTTCCAATGCAGCCTGCTCGATCTGCTCGGGGGTTTCATTTGCGTTCGATGCGATCGCCAGCATCACCACCGAATCGCCCCACGCACCAAGACATTTTGTCAGTTCGTGATCTACACGCGCTGAATGGGGGCATTCCGCTGACCAGAAATTCAGGATGACGACTTTTCCGGCCAGGGCGCTGAGGGTGTGCGGCTGCCCGTGCATGTCCATCAGGGTGAAGTCCGGCGCGGGCTGGTTGTTGGGGATCAGGGTATCCATTGCGGCGCATAGCCTCCGGTTATCAAACGCGTCGCCCCGGACCCATCCGCCTGCATCAGCCATAATTCGGGTGGGTCTATCAGCGAGCTCTTGTTGAATCTCACATAAGCCAGCTGGCTGCCGTCCGGGCTCCAGGTCAGGTCGTAGTGGTTGTAGTATGGCTCGTTTGTGATTGTGGTCGCCTGGCTGCCATCAGATTGCATCAGCCAGATCTGACGTCCGGGAGTCCAGCGCTGCACGTCCAGGTACTTGCGCCCGAATGCCAGCAGAGCTCCGTCTGGGGAGTAGGAGGCTGAGCTGTCCTCTACATTGTTCACCGCGGTCAGATCGACCATGCTGCCGTCCAGATTATAGCGCAACAGACGGCTGGTGGGGATATCTTCCAGATCGGTGGAGGCTGAGTCGGCAAAGGCAGATGTATAGATCTCGGGGAAGACGTAATAATCACCTGAAGGGTGCCAGGTTCCCGGAAAGCCGGTCTGGCTGGGGAAGGCGGCAACTTGCCTGCCCTGCACATCCTGGATGACAAATTCGGAGCGGTCGTAGTCGTAATAGGTCAGCAAACCGTCTGGGGACCACTGCGGCTGTTGGGTTTTGTGGTCAGCGGGAGCGGCTGGGGTTGGATCGCCGACCACGACCTGAGCGCCGGTTCCTGTGGCTGCCAGCGGCAGCAGCCAGACCTGGGGCATATCTATCTGTCCCGGGCTGGTCAGTGCAGTGTGCTCGTATGCCAGGTAGCTGCCATCCGGGGAGACCACCGGGTACCTGCAAAGCGCATCGGGACATTCGAGTAGCAGCAGCTCGGTACCGCTGGAACGCTCCAGCCGGTATAGGCTGCTGCTGCCATCGCCCAGATGGGCGTTATAGAAGATCACCGTCCCCTGCGAGTTCAGACTGTAGTCCAGCACTGCGCCGGGTGCATCGCTGAGCTGCTGGATATCCCCATTCTGCGGGTCGAGCAGGTACAATTCAGCAGGCGCGCTGGCTGGATACAGGTATGCCAGCAGAGGATGACCGATGGTGAACTCCCAGCGTGTGTCTAGGCGTGTGACCAGCGGCAAGATGCCCTCCGCTCTGGCACCGGCTTCCAACAGGACGCGCACTTTCAGCCCGCCTGGCCAGGGTTGGTCAGGAGTGAAGGTCAGCGTAACCCCTTCCCAACTGAAATCGCCGCTGGCTGGTGGGTCGATGCTCAGCTTTTCAGCCACGCTGGCAGCCTGCATCGGGCGGGAGAAGCTCACCTGCAGCGGCGTCCCGGCCTGGACGGGGGCAGATCCCTGCGCGGGATGGACTTCAACGACACGCGGCATACCCCAAAAGATGAGCGCGCCGGTAGCACTTACCAAAATGATAATCAGCACTGCCAGAGCTGTGCGTAGCTTGCCCATGCTTGTATTATAATCCCAGCACCTGAAATGGCTTTCCCGGGGATGCCACCGACATCCTCAGGACTGCGGAGGTGTGCAAATTGTGTAAAGCAGCTTTGAGAGATCCACCCAAACCACGATCTGTCTGGTGTAAGACCGGCAGTCGTTATTCGTTCTGGCTGATGCCGCCATGAGCGCATTAAAACGCTGGCAGTTCTGGCTGGGTCTGGCGATAAGCCTGCTGTTCTTATACTTCGCACTGCGCGGGCTGGGATTGAAAGACCTGGGTGATGCGCTGCGTGGGGCTAACTACGCCTGGCTGCTGCCCGGTGTTGCGGTCTACTTTATAGCAGTGTGGGTGCGCGCCTGGCGCTGGCATTATCTGGTCCGCCCGGTGAAATCTGTGCCCACGCGGAGGATGTTCCCCATCGTAGCCATCGGCTATATGGGCAACAATATCTACCCGGCGCGGGCCGGGGAAGTATTCCGGGCGCTCTTCCTTAAAAGCAGGGAAGGCGTGCCCATCTCTACCTCTCTGGCGACCATCATCGTGGAGCGCATCTTCGATGGGGTGGTCATGCTGGCATTCGTCTTCCTGAACCTGCCGGAGCTGGCTCGCCTGACTGCCGATTCCGGGTTTGTAGGCAGCATCCAGACGGTTGCGCTGTGGGGTACGGCTGCATTCTTCGGAGCGCTGTTGGTTTTCCTGCTGGCGGCGATGTATCCGGAGAAATCTTACGATCTGGTCTCGAGGTTTGTGAACCGTCTGCTGCCGGAGCGCTACCGCCAGACCGCATTGAGCCTGGTGGACAAATTTTTGGGCGGGCTGGGCGCGCTGCGCTCTCCCCGGGACGCGTTGATGATCTTCTTTACTTCTGCGATCATCTGGCTGCTGGAAACCTGGAAATACTGGTTTGTCATGCATGCCTTCCCGTTCCAGGTCAGCTTCTTCGCGCTGATGCTGATGAACGGTATCGTCAACCTGGCGACGACCATACCATCTGCCCCCGGCTATGTCGGGACTTTCGATGCCCCGGGGATCGCTGTACTGACCGCTTACAGCATCGATAAGGCTGTCGCAGCCGCCTATACGCTGGTGCTGCACATCGCCCTTTGGGTGCCTATCACTGCTTTAGGGGCGTACTACTTCCTGCGCGAGGGGGTCAAGTGGAAAACAGGTATGGAAAAGCTGGAGATCGAGAGTTGAAGAAGATCGCCATCCTGGGTGCAGGCATCGGCGGCATGGCTGCTGCCTACGACCTGGTCCGTTCCGGTCATCAGGTGGTGATCTACGAAGCCAGCGATGCCGTAGGCGGGCTTGCCTCGGGCTTCAAAGAGCCGCATTGGGAATGGTCGGTGGAAAAATACTATCACCACTGGTTCCAGACAGACAGGCATATCCTGGAGCTGATCGAAGAGCTCGGGTGGAGCGAGAAAGTCCTGTTTCCACGCCCCTACACTGTGCTGTACTACCGGGATAAATTCTATCCCTTCGACTCGATACTCTCCGCCCTGCTCTTCCCAGGGCTGGGTTGGGGGATCAACAAGCTGCGCTTCGGTCTGGTAGGGCTGTACCTGAGATTGACCGGCAATTGGCAACCTTTGGAGAGAACGACGGTAGACGTTTGGATGCGTAAATGGGCTGGCGACCGCGTTTACGAGCTGATGTGGGAACCGCTGATGGTGGGCAAGTTTGGCGAGCGTTATGCCCGCCAGGTCAATATGTCTTGGATGTGGGCACGCTTGAAGGCACGCACCACCCGCCTGGGGACGTTCGAAGGCGGCTTCCAGGCGTTTGCAGACGATTTTGCCCAGCGCCTGGTGGAATTGGGCGTGAGTCTGAACCATTCAGACCCGGTCGAAAAAATCGCCTCGTTGCCATCAGGGAGGCTGGTTATCTCCGCCCGTTCAGGCGAGGAGCAGTTCGACCAGTGCCTGGTGACCACCTCTCCAGCCTTGCTGGCGTGCCTGGCGCCCACCTTGCCTCCCGATTATTTACAGGGTCTCCTGGATTTAAAGAGTATGGGTGCAGTAGTGATGGTTCTGGCGTTGAAGCAGCGCCTCTCGGAGCAGGGATATTACTGGTTCAACCTGCCCAAGGCGGCTGGTTTCCCGTTCCTTGCCCTGGTTGAGCACACCAACTTTGTCTCCGAGCAGCATTTTGGCGGGGACCATATTGTGTATGCTGGTGATTATCTCGAGCCGGACCACGAATACTTCAAGCTGAGTAAAGACGAGCTGCTCCAGCGCTTCTTACCCGCCTTCTCACGCATCAACCCGGCTTTCACCCCGGATTGGGTGCGCGATAGCTGGTTGTTCCGCACAGCATATGCCCAGCCGGTGCCGCTGGTGAGCCACTCCCGCAACATCCCCGCCATCCAGACCCCAATAGCCAACTTGTTTTTCGCCAGCATGAGCCAGGTCTATCCCTGGGACCGCGGCACAAATTTCGCGGTTGAGATCGGTCGCCGGGCGGCGCGCCTTATGCTGGATGGAAATGGAGAGAGATAGCCGAGCCACATACCAGCTAGGCAGCTGGTATTTTTCCCCTGCGGTGTTCGACCATGAGGCAGGTGTTCATCACGACCATAAGCCCGGCCTCTTGCGCTTTTTCTGAGGCATCTATATTGATGATTCCTTGCTGCATCCAGACCGCTTTCGCCCCGATCTGGATGGCATCTTCAACGAACGGCGGCACGGTCTCGCTGCGGCGGAACAGCAGCACCAGATCAACCGGCTCTGGAATGGATTTAAGGTCTGGATATGCCTTCTCCCCTAATGCCTCGCTAAGACCCGGGTTGACCGGGATGATCCGGTAGCCCTGCCTCTGCATATAGGCGGGGACATAATAACCGGCTCGGGTCGTCTTCGATGAGAGCCCTACGACAGCAATAGTTCGGCAGGAATGCAGGATTTTGTCGATGCTCTCAGGGTCTCTGTGCTTGTAGCGGATCTTCACCGTTCTCTCCCGGTTGCCAGTTATCCCTGCCAGGACTCCCTGGACGCAATGTGGTCTGGTCAAATTATAACCTCAAGCACAGCTAAAGTTTTGCAGTCATCTAGTCCTGGCAGAGATCCGGAGTTCAACCGCTCCGGGGGATGCTAAAATATGGCATGGACTTAAGCTCCCTGAGTGCCTTGCTGACCCCGGAAGGTCAGGCTGCCCTGCAGGCAGCCGCCAGCCAGGAGCCGCGCGAAATTGATTTTTTGCCTCATTTCCAGGTGCTGAGCCGGAGTTATCCCGAGAGTCTGGCGAGACCGGCGCTGGAGATTGCCATCCTGCGCCGCGAGGCGGCAGTCAAGTTCCCTTTCGCCGACCGGCTGTACCTCACCCGTGAAGCGCTGGAGCAGGCTTCCTCCTGGCAGGTCGCCGCATACCGCGCGCAGCGCTACCGGGAGTACGGCATCCTGCTCGACCTGGGCTGTTCGGTCGGCGGGGATACCCTGGCGCTGGCGGCAGTTGCGCCTACCATCGGGGTCGACATCGACCCGCTGCGGCTGGCAATGGCGCAGCTAAACCTGGGGGCGTTGGGGAAGGCAGACAGAAGCGATTTCCTGCAGGCAGACCTCACTCAACCACTGACATTTATCGAATCTGTGCTTGGGGAAGCCGGCCGCGGGCAGGCAGGCATATTTTTTGACCCCGCGCGGCGCCAATCCAGCAGGCGCATCCGCTCGGTACGCGCTTACCAGCCGCCGCTGCATGTGGTCAAGTCCTGGCTGTCTGGGGTCCCATCTATCGGGGTGAAGATCTCGCCTGGCGTAAACCTGGCCGAGCTGAGAGAGTACCAGGCGGAGGTGGAGTTCATCTCATTGGGGGGTTACCTTAAGGAGGCCGTGCTGTGGTTCGGGCCGCTGAAAACCGTGGCCCGCCGGGCGACCTTGCTGCCTGGCGAGCACACGCTTGCGACGGGGTCAGTCGCGACTGATTCAGTCGCGACTGAGGGGGAGCCTGATCTGCCTGTGTCTGAACCGCGCGCCTGGCTGTACGAGCCCGACCCGGCTGTGCTGAGGGCCGGACTGGTTGCCGCGCTGGGTGCCCGCCTGGACGCTGCCCAACTCGACCCGGATATCGCCTATCTGACTGCCGGTGTCTACCAGTCCACGCCCTTTGCCAGGGCATGGGCTGTTGAAGACTGGTTCCCTTTCGGATTGAAGAAGCTGCGCTCGTACCTGCGCCAGAGAAAGATTGGCAGGGTTACGGTGAAAAAGCGCGGCTCACCACTGGTGCCTGAGGCGCTGATCCAGGATCTGCGCCTGCAGGGGGATGAGGAGCGGGTGCTGTTCCTGACCCATCTGCGCGGGCGACCGATTGTGATTATCGCCCGCCCATACATCCCCACTTCCCCTTGAACTACCCAATATCAAGCTTTCTTGAATAATGGCAGGTGGCCCAGGCACATGATGCCATCCCACTGCTCCGCATCGCCCTCGGTGAAGATCGTTGCCACCCGCACCACGCTGGCGCCGGCTTTCTCCATCAGGCGGCGCATTCCACTGAGCGTTGACCCTGTGCTGATCACATCATCGATCAGCACCGCTCGCTTACCGTGGATAAGGTTGTGGTCTTTTTCATCCAGGTAGAGCATCTGCGGCTCCCCGGTCGTGATCGATAGGGTCTCCGCGGAGAGCGCCACGCCCATATAAGGCTTATATACTTTGCGCAGCACCACATAGGGCTGCTCGGTTTGGACCGACAGAGCGTGTGCCAGGGGGATGCTTTTTGCTTCGGCAGTCACCAGGATGTCGTACTCATATACCGCCAGCATTTCAGACAGCGCGCGGGCACAAGCCTGAACAAGCTCGGTGTCCCCCAAAATGTTCAGCACGGCAATCCGCACCCCGGGGGCGACTTCGAAGAGCGGCAGCTCACGCTGCAGACCGGCTATCTTGACGCGGTAGGTATCACGGTGTGTTGTCAATGCGGCGTCCTCCTCAGAGACTTTGGGTCCAATGAATTTCAATGCAGCGATTCTTCATCACGAAAAGCGCTTATCATCATATCGATAGAGGTACTCTGTTCTGGAGGTGACTCTTTGCCTCGGGCAGAATTCTTACGGCGGTACATATCCCGGTCGGCTTCATCTAGCAATTGCTCTGGCGTCAGCCCGGAGCGGTATGCCGATACACCGACGCTGACGCTCAGGCGGGCACTGCCAAAGCTGTGCGCAGACACGGCGTGCCGGATGCGTTCTGCGATGGCAAGCGCCTTGCGGCGGTTCGTCTCAGGCAGGATGACCACGAATTCATCACCTCCGAACCGGGCAATTGTATCCGAAACTCGCAGCTGCACGGTAAACAGGCGGGCGATGATCTTCAGAACCACATCTCCCTTTAAGTGCCCGTAGGTATCGTTGAAGGTTTTGAAGCCATCGATATCCAGCAGCATTACGGAGAGCTGGTGACCGTAGCGGCCGGCGCGTTCCATCTCGCGCGGCAGCATCTCGTTGAAGAAATGGCGGTTGTACACATTGGTCAGGCTGTCGGTCCAGGCGATGCGCTGTACGCTTTCATACAGGCGGATATTCTCCTTGGATACCATGTACTGCCGCACCAGGACGAACGCGATCAAGACATATGCTCCGACCAGCATGCCCATGAACCTGCGGTCCGGGCTCAAGTTGGTGGAAATAACCCAGAACAGCAGCCCCAGGCCCCCCGCGATGGCCAGATAAGGCAGCGTCAGCCGCAGCATTTGCATCCCAGGTCGGATGCGCACTGTTGGGTCTTTCAGCATCCCTGGACCGGAAGTGATCAGGCGGGCGGTAGCCAGGATCTGGGCGAGCACAGCGCACATCCACATCACATTCAGGTAGGCGATGACATACGTCAATTCTCTTAATTCGTAAACCGCAAAGGCGATATCAGCGATAACGGAGAAGAGCATCGCCAATACGATGAATCCCAGTATCCAGCGGGCTACCCTGGTCAGGTCGCGCAGCAGCAGCGCCAGCGCCACGGTGAGGATCAAAAAATCCCCCACTGGGTAGAACAGGGCTACGTTTTCTCCGATAGTACTCGAGAGAAGATCAGGGGAGGCCAGGAAGAAGTACCACAGCAGCATGCCAAAGAACATCAGCAGGATGCCGATATCGAGCGCCAGCAGGCTGCGGTCCTGGCGGGGGACAAAGACAAATGAAAGCAGGAATACGCCGACCAGCGTCAGCGGGTAGTATAGGAAGTAGAAAGTGTCTGCCAGGCTGGGGAAGGGGTCGATACCCAGGACGACATCGTAATAGGTCCATATCCCTTCGGCGACGACGTAGCACCAGGCGCCAAGGGTCAGCAGGAACCAGGCCCAGCGCAAAGTCATGCCATAGGCGCGCTGGGATATGATGTACACGCCGAGAACCCCTGCCAGCATGTTGAGCAGGACCAGCCCAATCCCGGAGAGCAGCGAATCAGTATACAAGTTATGATGACCGCTGAAAATCCAGGCGATGTAAGCGATAATTCCCAGCGTGGATACGGTTGAGATCACCCCTGCCGGTGTACGCAGCAGTAGGCGGCTTGAAGTATCCGCTTTCATCCCAAAATTAGTCTATCATAGATAAATCGAGTGCCTCTCAACAGTATTGTTAGCAACCAGCGGTAGTTATCAGTCTCTGGTAGGAGGGTATAATTAAGACTAACTCAGTCGGATATACATTGTCTGGGTTGTTAAATTGAAGCGACTCTTATGAAACAATTTGTGTCGACATGGTAAACACCAACCTACCGCTGCAGTTAACCAGCTTCATCGGGCGCGAGCGCGAGTTGGCTGAGGTAGAACGACTGCTGTACACTTCTCGCCTGGTCACACTCACCGGTCCGGGTGGATGCGGCAAGACGCGCCTGGCGTTGCAGGTTGCGAGCCTGGCATACGCGGCATTCGCTGATGGCGTTTGGCTGGTAGACCTGGCATCACTTCAAGAGCCGACTCTGGTGCCACAGCTTGTAGCCCAGGCGCTCGGTATACATTTGCCGCCGGATAAATCTCTGCTCGAATTGCTGCTCCGATGGATGGAGTCCAGACTACTGCTGCTGGTTCTGGATAACTGCGAGCACTTGAGCGATGCCTGTGCGCAGCTTGCACAGCAATTGCTCTCCCAGGCACCCAGGCTGCACATCCTGGCGACCAGCCGCCAGGCGCTGTCTGTGCCTGGTGAAATCATTTACCAGGTTGCAGGGATGGCTCTGCCATCAGTTCATCCGGGTACGATGTCAAATTTACCCGGCAATCCCCAGCCGGGTGACTATCTGCAGTATGATGCGGTTCAGCTGTATGTGGAGCGCGCCCAGACGGTGCTCCCAAAATTTCGACTGAGATTGGAGAACGCACTGCTAATCGGCGAAATTTGCCGCAGGCTGGATGGCCTGCCTCTGGCGCTTGAGCTGGCCAGTGCCCGCGTTAATGTGCTGACCGTTCAGCAAATCGCTGAGCGTCTCGACGACCGGTTCACTCTGCTCATCTCAACGCAGCACATCGAAGCAGCCTCGCGCCACAACACCCTGCGCGCTGCGATTGACTGGAGTTATGATTTACTCTCCACGCCGGAGCAGATATTGCTCCAGCGGCTGTCGGTGTTTACCGCGGGGTGCTCGCTCACCGCCGCCGAAGCCATCTGTGCCGGGGAAGAGATTGAACGAGAACAGGTACTGAATCTGCTATCCTCGCTGGTCAACAAATCGCTCGTCGCGGCGCAAACGCTCCAGAGAAGCGAAGCTCGCTACCATATGCTTGAAACGATCCGGCAGTACGCGCAAGCCAAGCTGATTGCCTGCGGTGAATGGTCAACAATCCGTGACGTGCACCTCCAATACTTCCTCAAGCTGGCGGAAGAAACAGCCCCGAAACTCAGCGGGCAGTACCAACAGATGTGGTTGGACTGGCTGGAAGGTGAATATGGCAATATTCGCTCAGCCTTAGCCTGGTCGTTGGAAAACGGTCGCGTCGAAGCAGGACTGCGTATCATCATTGCCATCTATCAATTCTGGACAATCCGGGATTACGTGGAAGAAGGTCTGGCATGGGTTGAGAGGCTGCTTGCCCAGGCGGACGAGCGCATTTCACCGGTTGTCCATGCCAATGCCCTGGCCTATGCGGCATTCCTGGCTGGCTTCCGGGGAAATACTACGGCGCAAATGGGTTACGGACGAGAGGCTACTACCCTAGCCGAGGCAGCGGGTGACGAGGGCAAGTCGGCTCTGGTATGGGCATTGGCTGCCCAGGCTTATGCTGCGCGGGCAGCAGGGGATTATCACACCGAATTCACCATCGGGGAGCGGGTCATAGAACTGTATCGCGAGTTAGGGGACTCGTACCTATTAGGTGTGAGCTTAAGTGTATCTAGCTTTTCGGCCATGTCAATCGGCAAATATGATGCCGCCCATACCATGCTGGATGAAGCCCTACCCTTGCTGCGCGAGCTAGGCAACCCTTATCGCATCGCCATGGCGCTCAACTATTTGGGCGATCTGTCGCGTTGCGAGAAGGATTATCCAAGCGCGCAGACCGCTTACGAGGAGAGCATATCATTGCTGCGTAAGATCGACGCCCCGCGCGATCTGGCCTCCGTTCTGCACAATCTGGGACACACCTGCTTGCACCTGGGTGATTTCGAGCGCGCCCTAGCTCGTATTACCGAGAGTTTGGAGATACAACAATCCCAGCAGAATACGCCGGGGGTAGTAGAATGCCTGATCGGCTTCGCTGCCATGGCGGCTGTAAGCGGCTTATATGGTGCCGGCGCGCGCCTGCTAGCTGCTGCGGTTGCCATCGGTGGGCAGCGCATCGCAACCGCATGGGCTGCCACACGCATGGAGTATGAACATTATCTCGCCCTCATACGCGCCGGGCTGACCGAGGTAGAGTTCAAGGCGGAGCAGGTGGCAGGGCGTACACTCTCCATCGAGGAGGCAGTGGCGTATGCGCAGAATCTTCCGCTCAGAGCGGCAGCAGCACTGCTGAACCGGAATAAGTCAGATGAATTGACCGCGCGAGAGCGTGAAGTGGCCGCGCTGATCGCGCGGGGCAGGTCAAACGGGGAGATTGCGGACGAGTTGGTGGTGAGCAAGCGAACGATAGAAAAGCATATTGCCCATATCATCATGAAGCTGGGGGTTACGAACCGTGCCCAAATAGTACGCTGGGCGATTGAAACCGGACTGGTGAACTCAGCCCAATAAGCAGCCTTCCAAAAAGTAGAGCAAAGGACGCAAACCAATAACATGTGTAAGGTGGAAATACGTATGGGAATACGTGCGCGCACGCATGTATTTGCCATTGATTATTGAGATAATAGAGACATTATTAGTGTTATATCAAATCCAAACACCTGCTCGATTTTAATAAGGAGAATCACAGTATGTCAACCGAAGATAACAAAGCCATTGTACGTCGTTTCTATAAAGCTTTTGAGGAGAATGACCTGGATGCACTGAGTGAGGTATTAGCACCCGACCTTGTGGCATATAACCTTAACCCTCAGAACCGTGAAGAACATCTGCAAGGGATTCGCGGCTGGAACGGGATATTCAGTGAAAACCATTTTGAGATTGTTGACCAGATCGCCGAAGGGGATAAGGTTGCGACCTATGTAATCCTGCGCTGCGTCCACAGTAAAGCCAGCTATCAGGGCGTCCCTCCATCCGGCAAGCAGATTGAAGTTGGGGGGGTCACCCTCGAGCGCATAAAAGACGGAAAAATTGTAGAACGCAGGGTTAATAGTGACAGGTTAGGCATGATGCGGCAGCTAGGCCTCATTCCACCGCCATAAAGCATCTACAGCCAGGAGCGCCTCGGGGTATTATAGATGGCGTTCCTACTTACACGTGGATGGATAACGCTGCATGAGAATTGTTCTGCTATAATCGCCCCTATTGGAGCGAAAAGAACAAACCCCCAGCTTAATAAGCAGCATCAGGATGGCGGTCATTGCCGCCATCCTGATGAGCGCGCTGCTGCTATCCAGCTGTGAGTTGGATGATGCGTCTGCCCCGCTGGAAACGCTGCCCGCCGGCAGTGCGCCGGATGGCTGGTACCGCGTCTATTTCACCGACCCCCAAGACCCAGGTGCCAGCCGTTACCGGGGCGGGCCCGACCAGGACCTGGCGCAGGCCATAGATGAAGCCCGTTTGAGCGTGGACGTGGCCGTGATGGACCTCGACCTGTGGAGCCTGCGCGATGCCTTGATCGAAGCTCACCGGCGCGGCGTGAAGGTGCGCATGGTCGTCGAAAGCGACTACCTGGATACGGAAGAGATCCAGCAAATCCGGGAGGCGGGCATCCCGCTGCTCGGCGACCGGCGCGAAGGTCTGATGCACGACAAGTTCGTGGTCATCGACCGGCTGGATGTTTGCACCGGCTCGATGAACTACACCGTCAGCGAGGCTTACCGCAACAACAACAACCTGGTCTGCATCCGCTCCTCCCGCCTGGCGGAAGACTATACCGCCGAATTCGAGGAGATGTTTGCGGATGATCTGTTCGGGCCTGGCTCTCCCGGTGATACGCCCTTCCCGGCGTTCTCGGTGGACGGCTCCCGCCTGGAAGTGTACTTCTCACCGGATGATGGAACCGCTGCGCGTTTGGTCGAACTGATCCGCGGCGCCCAGCACAGCGTATATTTCATGGCCTATTCCTTCACCTCGGATGATCTGGCGGATGCCCTGCTGGAACGGCACCAGGCTGGGGTGGATGTCGCCGGTGTGATGGAAGCTCGCCAGGTTGGTTCGAATATCGGCTCGGAATACGAGCGACTGGGGACTGCCGGGCTGGACGTGCGCCTGGATGGCAATCCCAATAATATGCATCACAAAGTCTTCATTATCGATGAGCTAATAGTTGTCACCGGTTCGTATAATTTCAGCCGCAGCGCTGAAGAGCGCAACGACGAGAACACTCTGGTGCTGCATAACCCGGAAATCGCAGCCCTCTACCTGGACGAGTTCAATCGAGTGTACGCCCAGGCGCAGGAGTAATCCAGACATCTATGTGCTGGACATGGATTTGACGGATAACACGGATTGTATAAACAACATTTCGAAGAAATCTGTGATAATCCGTGCGATCCGTTTCCGAACAAATTTTCCGTTCTAATCTCATTATGAAAATGAATATGAAACACAGCCTTTTGATCGCGTCAGTATTATCATTGGCAGTGACCGGCGCCTGCGTGCTGCGCATCGGCGGTCCGAACCGACTGGACGATTCCCCCGCGCCGACCACCATCCCGCTGGCTGAGACGGCTTCATCGGTCGACGTGCCGGAGGAGGCTGCGCCGGAGGGCACGATCGCCCTGCCGCCCGGCTTCACCATCGGTGTCTTCGTCGGTGGGCTGAGCGGTCTGCGCATGCTGGCAATCGGTCCGGATGGGCACCTGTACGCGGC
>JAQBDA010000046.1:0-4564 GCA_032124675.1 Chloroflexota bacterium | reverse complement strand
GGCTGGAAATTCGAGATGAAGTCCAGGAGGATCGTTTCGAGCAGCGCATTGATGACCCCCGCCGCCGCTGGAAGCTGAGCCCCATGGACCTGGAGGCACGCTCCCGCTGGGTGGATTACTCCAAAGCTCGCGATGCAATGCTGCTGCACACCAATACCGATCACGCGCCCTGGTATGTGGTAGATGCCAATATCAAACGCCACGCACGGCTGAACGTGATCTCGCACCTGCTCAGTCAGGTCAATTATGAGGACCTGACGCCAGAAGCGCTCGAGCTGCCCCCTCGCCAGGAAGCGGGTGACTACCAGTACCCGGATTTCTCAGAATTTAATTTTGTACCGGCAAAATATCCCTGAGCATGCACTGATATAAGCAGAAAGGAGAATGCAAAAAGGCTGAGGAAAAGAAGGGATTCAAGTTCACATCGGCCTACACGATCTTGTTCATCTTGATCATCGGGATTGGCAACTGTGACCACGCCCATCATGGCGCCCCTGGCAGACTTTGCCTCGGTCGACCGCAGCCTGGTAGTGACTGCTTTCCAATCGGCCAGCGGTTTGCTCAAGCTGGTCAACCCCACCTTCGCAGTGGTGATGGGTGGTCTGGCATTGGGGCGGGTCGGTTATGACAAGTGGTGGAAGTATACCTGGCCCCTGCTGGTCATCCTGCTGCTGGTATACGCCATCGTGCTCAGCATAGGTGTGTTCCTTCCGGGACAAATCTTTTATAATCACTTAATACGCATTAAGGAGAAATATAAAATGGCTTTTAATTTACGCAACCGCAATTTTGTC
This sequence comes from Chloroflexota bacterium, assembly GCA_032124675.1. Taxonomy (GTDB): domain Bacteria; phylum Chloroflexota; class Anaerolineae; order Anaerolineales; family UBA4823; genus JAQBDA01. Next base: position 3,770 of record JAQBDA010000046.1, on the reverse strand, counting down.
AAGCTGCTGGATTTCACTCAAGCCGAAATCAAGTTTCTACTCAATCTTTCTACCGATCTCAAGGCTGCCAAGTACGGCGGCTACGAGCAGCCCCGGCTGACCGGCAAGAATATCGCTTTGATCTTCGAGAAATCCTCGACCCGCACGCGCACCTCCTTCGAGGTAGCTGCCTATGACCAGGGCGCCCATGTGACTTACCTGGGTCCAAGCGGCTCGCAGATCGGTCACAAAGAGACCATGAAAGACACCGCCCGGGTGCTGGGACGCACTTACGACGGCATCGAGTACCGCGGTTTCGCCCAAGAGACGGTCGAAACACTGGCTCAGTATGCTGGCGTACCGGTGTGGAATGGTCTGACTGATATGTTCCACCCCACACAGATCCTGGCGGATGTGCTGACCATGACCGAGCACAGCTACAAGGATCTACCCGAGATAGCCTTCACCTTCATGGGCGACGCCCGCAACAACATGGGCAACTCCCTGATGGTGGGCGGCTGCAAGCTGGGTATGGATGTGCGGCTGTGTGGACCCAAATCCAATTGGCCTGAAGAAGGACTGGTCGAGACCTGCAAAGAGATCGCCGCCCAGACTGGCGCCCGCCTGACCATCACGGATGATGTCGCCGAGGGTGTCAAGGGTGTCGATTACCTGTACACCGATGTGTGGGTCTCGATGGGCGAACCGGCTTCGGTATGGGAAGAGCGCGTCAAACTGCTAGAACCTTACCAGGTCAACGCCAAAGCCATGGAGTTAAGCGGAAATGCGGAAGTCAAGTTCTTACACTGCCTGCCTGCCTTCCACAACCGCGAGACAAAGATCGGTGCGGATATTTACGAGAAGTTCGGGCTGGAGAGTATGGAAGTGACCGACGAGGTCTTTGAATCGGAGGCTTCGATCGTCTTCGATGAAGCCGAGAACCGCATGCACACCATCAAGGCCATCATGGTGGCCACCTTAGGAGAATAATCGATGTTTGAAATCCTACCCGAAAGCACTGAAAGCTGCATCGGCTTTAAGATCAGTGGCGAAGTTAATGCAGAAGATTACGATACCTTGCTCCCGAAGTTGGACGAAGCCATCACAGCTCACGGCAAAATCAACCTGCTGGTTGTGTTAGAAGATATGGAAGGCTTTGACGGGATCGAGGCCGCAAAAGATGATTTCCATTTCGGTACCCACCAGTACCGGCAGGTTGAAAAAGCTGCCTTCGTCAGCGACAAAAAGTGGCTGGAGCGAATGGTCAAGCTCATGGACCCCTTTACCAGGAGGACGGAGGAAAAGACCTTCGCTGCGGACCAGCTTGAAGAAGCCTGGGCCTGGATCCTTGGAGACGATTGAATTGTAATATTTAGAAATTTACCCAGGCAGATGTCACTCTGAATGTATAGATGTCGATTTCAGTTATGTGCCTGGACGCAAAATCCTGCGCAAAAATACCTTTAAAGTGCAGCTGGGTGAGGCGATCGGCATCTGCGGGCTAGCGGGGGCAGGCAAGAGCACGCTGATCAATATCCTGACCCGTTACTACGATATCGACAGCGGAACTATCCTGATCGATGGTCAGGACCTGTCTAAACTGACCCAGGATAGCCTGCGTATGCAAGTCGGTGTCGTTCTTCAAGAAGCCTTCCTCTTCTCCGATACGGTGATGAACAACCTGAAATACGCTCGTAAGGGTGCCACCGAAGAAGAATGCATCGAAGCGGCCAAAGAGGCCAACGCCCACGATTTCATCATGAACCTGCCCCAGGGTTATGAAACGATGCTGACCGAGCGTGGTGCCAACCTGAGCCAGAGCCAGGGCCAGCGCCAGATGATCACCATCGCCCGCGCTATGGTGGCTGATCCTAAGATGCTGATCCTGGACGAGGCGACCAGCAACGTCGATACACGCACTGAGAAACTGATCCAGGATGGTATGCGTAATTTGATGGAGGGCAAGACCAGCTTCTCCATTGCCCACCGCCTGGCAACCATCCGCGATTCAAACAATATCATGGTGCTCAACGGCGGCGAGATCGTCGAGTATGCACCCCATGACGAATTGATGACTGACAAGGGTTTCTACTATGCGCTGTACATGAGCCAGTTCAAGGGTAAAGCCCCAGGCGGCGCTGAAGCTGTGGATGTAGATTTTGTCAGCACGTAAATAAATATATCTCTACTAACCTATTTCAGTTGATCGGGAGGTCTTGTCCACGGACAGCAGCTCCTGTTATATAATTCAATCACTGATTTTCCAATTGGAGGAAATACCATGTCGAGTCAAAATAGCAATAACGAGCAGGTCGTGCAGGAAGGCAAACTGCTCTCTGCACAGGAAAGAGTCGCCTTTAGAATGATTTCAACCGGGAATGACCTGCACGGTCAGAGAGCAATTGCTCTGCTGGCTATCGATGAAGGTGCATCGCAGGAGGAAGCTGCGCAACGAGCCGGTTTAACCGCAGGCCAGGTTAAATATTGGCTGGGAAAGTTTCGCCGGGTGCGCATGGAAATCTTTCCCGAACAGGTACTATTAACGGACCAGTTTGACCCCCAGCAAGAAACAACTGACACAGGTGCCCAAGCAGCAGATAAACTAAAGAAAGCGAAGAAATCTCAGGGAAAGAAAAGTAAAAAGATATCCGGGAATAAATCAAAGACTAAGAAAGGTAAGAAATCCAAGAATGAAAAGGGGAAAGGTAAAAACAAGAAGAAAGGCAAAGATAAGAAAAAGAAACAGGAAGAGAGATGAGCGATAAGATGAATATCAAGGAACCGGGTAAAGCACGCTGGTTACTTACGGCATTTGCTGCGCTCACAGTCTTGATCATCTTTTTAGGCCTGGCATTCCTCGTCTCCGGCAGAGAAATCATCGAAAGACCGGTGTTGATTATCTTCATATTGTTCGCCTGGTTTGGTGCGCTGGCTGGAATTGCGTTAGGCAGCAGCTCTGATTAATAAGCAGGGCTTTCGCACTTCTCTGACCACCAGATTTTAATAAAACTCACAACAGGGATTGACCAACACGCATCTGCTTGATCTGGAGATTATGCAAAGAACACGACCTCACTGCAGGCAAACCCACCTACCCGGATGCAGCGCATTGGAAAATGGCTGCCAGATGTGACTGCCCTGCGTCACTACCAGCGCGCATGGCTGTCGCGCGGCGACCTGGTTGCCGGGCTTGTCCTGTGTGCGCTCCTTGTGCCTCAGGGCATGGCTTATGCCGAGCTGGCTGGCCTGCCATCAAGATGAGCTCCGCTCCCATTCAGCAGCAAATGGTTTCCTTAACGAACGCCACTGGGAAGAAAAGGGCATCACCCCTAGCTGATGGACAATTTTTCAGGCCACAAGGCCAATAATCGCAGTATAAGTGGGGTAAGCCAATTCTAACTCAGCGAGATGCTCCACCCACATGTCCGCGGCCATACCAGCCGCCACTATTGGACTATCTCAAGGGCTTGCTCTCCAATCACGTGTGCCCCTAAAATGCGGTGCGATTCTTGAGATACGATCAGCTTGCAATAGCCCTCCGGGTGATCATCGATTACAGCCCGGTCTAATGCGGAATAGGGCACCGATGCAATCATCCAATCGGGTTCGAGCACCCGGGCACGTTCCTCAGTTAAACCAACGCTGCCATATTCGGGATCAATGAAACCGCCATGTGGAACGATCTTGTGTGTATAGTATCTCCTGGACACTGCACAAGAGTTTCTTGACATGGATTGAGAATTACTAAATTATTTTCCGGGATGAAGAAAATTTACTGAGATGATTAATAA
>JAQBDA010000045.1:0-5227 GCA_032124675.1 Chloroflexota bacterium | reverse complement strand
CCAGCGCCTGCTGCCTGGCATATTCTGCACATTCGATGAGCTTGCTGGCTTCCTGTCCGTCCCGTGGGTAGATGCTGATCCCCATGTGGATTTCTAGAGTATGACCATTCCCCTCCGGGGTTGCTGTTTGGCGCAGTGTCTGTGCGAATTTCTCACACACCAGCAGGCTGTCTTCCGCTCGCGAGATGTCCTCCAGAATTATCCCGAACAGACCGCGATCCAGCAAGAGGGCTGTGTCGCTCTTACGCAGGCATCGCCTCAGTTTCTGTAGCACGATCTGGTCCTGTCTGCCGGACTGGTCTGGCTGCACATCTGCTCCGGTGGTTGTGAGCAGGATGACGGCCGCGGTTTGAGCATAGCGCCTTGCCCGGGCGAGCATATGCTCAAGCCTGTCCCAATACATACTCCTGCCCGGCATCTCAACTGGGACTGGGATGATAGCCTCACTTCCCGGGCTTTTTTTATCCAGCAGGTAAAGCCGCACCAGCGGGTGCATCCTGAAGCGCCCCGGAGAGCGTGTCTCGAGCAGGCTGCGGTCGACCAACCCATCCAGCTCTGCCTGGCTGGCTCCGCTCTCTGAAGGAGTAAATTCACCCTGGTAATTCAGCAGGCGTGAGGTCAGCCCTTGCTGCGCCTGGCTCAGGCGGCTCCACGGGCGCTCGAGTGCGCTGCGCATACTGCGGTGGTCGGCAGGCATGTCCAGCAATGAGGTGCTCAGCATTCCCAGACCGTCGTCCAGGCTGGCGGCAATCTCCTCACAGCGATAATCGCGCAATGCTGCGGCTGCCAGCTCAATCGCCAGCGGCAATCCTTCCACTTTTCTGCAAATGGACGCGATGTGTCCGGCGTTTTCTCTGTTCCGGGCGAACCCGATGCGGCTGTGCTGCGCCCGCGCCAGGAACAGGCTTTCCGAAGCTGTCTCCAGCGCGTCACCGGTGGGTGCGGTTGCATCATACGATAATCCCCCGATCTGGTATACGCAGGCAGACTGGTAGTTGAGCCTTTCCTGTGTGGTCAGCAGGATCCTGACCCTAGGCGCATGCTGCAGCAGCTCGATCAGCAGCCCAGTTTCATCCAGGTGCAGCTCGAAATTATCAACTACCAGCAGGCAGCGCATCCCGCGCAGACGATTCAAAAGCTGCTCACGAGGGGTCATTTCGAGCAGTACCGTGATTTCCTGGCTGGCGAGCAGCTTCCCCGCCAGACTTTCATCCTGAGTATTGCTCCCCAGGGCGGTGTACCATACCCCATCCGGGAAGTCATCCAGCCTTAGCCGGGCAGCTCTCAAAGCCAGGCGTGTTTTACCGGAGCCAGGCATACCGACCAACGAGATCAGGCGACAGGCCGGGTTCTTCAGACAATCTTCGAGCGTCTCCAGCTCCGCCTGCCTGCCGTAAAAGGATGTCAGCCCGGCAGGCAGGTTATTTGGATAGCGCAGCCCATCCGTGCCTTGCTTCTCATGGATGAGCTTCCCGTCGCGGATTTTTTCGTACAGTGCCTGTGTCTCTGTCGAAGGCTCGACTGCCAGCTCCTTGGAGAGCAGGCTGCTGCAGGCATGGTACTGCTCCAGGGCTGCAGTGCGCCTGCCGCTCAGCGCCAGCACGGTCATCAGCTGCCGGTGAGCAGCCTCCTCCAGCGGAGCAAGGTTCACATAGCGCCAAGCGTACTGGTGCGCCAGCTCGTAATCACGCTGCCCCTGATAGTACGCGCTAAGGCTCTGCAGGGCGGACAGCAGGTAGCGGAAATGCTGCTCGCGGTAGAACACGCACCATTCCTGGAACCCGTGCGCATCCGCCAGGCAGACATCTTCCAGGAAATCCCCACGGTAGAGCTCGATTGCAGCCTGTAAGCTGTTGGCGCATTCCGGGCAGGTTTCCACGCTTCTATGTGTATGGTTGAGCGTCTTCTTGTAATTTGTTCGGAAGGCGTCGGCATCCAGCCAGATCGTCTGCGACGGCTCGACCTGGATCATTTCATCCGAAATCCAGATATACTGCTCGCCGATAGCCCGGCGCAGCCCGTGCAGCGCCTGGCGCAGGTTAGTGCGGGCGTACCCTTCCGGTCTCTCCGGCCACAGCAGCTCCGCCACAGACTCACGGCGGTGCATCTGGCGCTGCTCAACCGCCAGATATGCCAGCAAGGCGCGTTCCTTGCGGGTGCGGAATATGTTGGTCACCACCCCTTCCCCTAGCTGAACGTCAAAGCTGCCTAACAGGTATATCGAGAGTCGTTCCATCTCCCCGCCTAAACATCTCGCTTGCCTTTGCAACGAACGGTCACCATGCAAGCTCTATCTATTCTATTGTACAACAGAATCTGTGATTTATTTCACGCTAATTTCACGCCGTTATAACAGACCTATCACGCGGCACTGCGATAATCAGTTCAGCCGTACATGTAGTACGTCTCCAGGGCATGGACACATATCAATGAGATCAAATCTCTGGCTCTACCAATCCTACCTATTACGCCTGTGGAGAGAAACCATTGATGGGGAATGGCGGGCTTCGCTTCAAAATATATCAACCGGTCAGTGCCAATATTTTTCGAGCTTACCGCAGCTGTGCAGCTTCCTGGAAGAGTGTTCTCAGGAACCGGGGCGCGCCTGGACAGATGACCTGGTTGATACGAAAGGCTGAGCTATCAAATGATCACAATCAGCTACATTCCAATCTGCATCCGGTATATTCTTGCCGGTTGCTGTTCAAGGAGGGCTTATGAGGAACTCGAAACAGGCAGCATCTCCCTATTCCTGACCTGACCAAAAAAAGGCTTGCTTATCTGATTATGGAGGATATTTGATGAATACCAGAAAAACTATAACTATCTTAGTGGCTCTGCTTGTGCTGTCGCTGATCGTGGTTGGGCTTGTGCAGGCAGCAGACGATGGACCGCTCTTCGGTCGCAACGTCTCGCGCACGCCTAACACCATGACCGGCGCCTCGCAGATGAGCACCATGTGGCTGTACGTGCCTGCCCAGGATCCGCAGGGCGCGCCGCCGGCATCAGAGGATTCACGAGTTCCTGAAGGCGAGATTGGTTACTTCGCTGGCGACTGTACCAATCAGGATACCGCGGCTTGCAGTCTGGCATATTCACGCCCCGAAGCCAAGCCGATCATCGCCACCTACAATGACGGCATCGAGGACGAGGTGCTCAACAGTCTGCTCGGCATCGATGCGGTTAACACCGGCGCTGGCTTCGGGGAGCGGGACGCCTTCGCAGCCCTGTCGCTGGACGATGGCGCCACCTGGAAGAATTATAACCTATCCGGCTCGGCCGACCGCTCGTCTTTCGTGCTGCGCAACGGGCACCCGTACCCCGGTGACGTGTTCAAGATGGTGCACCAAGTGGAGGGCAACCAGGTCGTCGCAGCCTGGATCAGCCGCTACTGCGAGAGTGGAGCACCGCTCTATTCCTGGACTGATGAGGTGAAGGCAGAGTTGCTCACCTACTATTCAGAGCTCGACAACGTGATCCCTGTGGATGGAGGGACTGACGCGGATGGCTATCAGCTCTACCTGGATGATATGTTCACCGTAGCGGGCTCGCAAGGCTCGGTGGACTACACAGCCCAGGGCTTCCCCGAAGTGGGCGAGATCCCCTACGGCTGCGTGTGGGTGGCGCGTGGCACGCTGGAGCAGGACCTGGACGATAGCACCGGTGAACCACTCATAAATATCAATGGTGACCCGGTCTACGACATCACCTGGCGCGCCTCAGAGCGCCTGACCTCCGGTCGGCGCGACCCGCACCAGATCAGCATCACCTCCTCCCCCGGAGCTGGCTTCGTCATCTTCTGGCAGGAGGACCCCGAGGGTCTGCGTCCCGGCAAGGGCCTGGGACCGGGTGAGGGCTGGTCCGGCGCAATCGCCAACGCCAAGACTGACATCTGGTACACCTACCTTGACCAGGCTCACTTCGGAGACGTGTGCACGGATGAGCCCACCGAGGATACTGACTACTGCACACCCGGCACGCTGGCTGAATTCACCGACACAGAACTGTTTGGCACCAAACCCAAGGCAGCCGTGCCGTTTGCCATGCCCGTTCGCATCACCGACAACAATGCCTGCAAGGGTGTCCAGAAGTTCGACACCAATCTCGAGCTGATCGACGCCTACTGCTACGCCGACTTTGACGACAGCGGCACCGCCGACCTGTGTGCTGAAAAAGTCGATTGGCCCAACCCCGGTGGCACAACCATCAACGTCTGCGTGACCGAGGACGGGCGCACCCTGACCGGGCGCACTGCCTCCACCCGCGTGCGCGCCGCCATGAAGTCCTACGACTCGGATACTGATGGCGTTCCGGACAGCTCATGGGTGCTATTCGGGGCAGAAAAGATGAAGGCCCTGGGAACGGTTGGTGACGGCGGATGTGATCCAACCACAGACCCCGAGTGCACCATCTTCGACATCGGCAAGAACATGTGGTACTACACCTTCGAGTTCGATAAGCCCCCACTGGGAACGCAGGGTCTGATGCTTAACTCTTATGCCTTGAGCCCTGAGAATGGGCTTCCCTTCGAGACCTACACAGATGAGTGGGGCAACGAAATCTACGACACCGAGATCGCCCGGCGCTTCAACCTGTTCGTCAACTCGCCGACCGCGGCCATGGCTACCGCTTCCAAAACGATGGGCCTGCTGATCTACAAGCAGGGCATCCTGTTCCAGGGTGGACCGGCCGACATTTACACCCGCCGCATCGTGCTGCCGGAAGACTTCGACCCGGCGGTGGACAACCCCTTCGATTACGAGAACGTCGAGTGCGTGTCTTACGACGATACCGGTGTGGCTACAGCGGTCGACCGGCTGTACCCGGCTGGGGTCAACCCCAACTACGTGCTCGGGCTTTGCCCGGTGGACGGCATGAATGTCTCCGCCACCACGCTTGTCAGATGTGATGACGGCAGCACCGGGGAGACCTGCGCGGACCAGTTCCCATACAGCAGTACGTACGAAGAGTGGTTCGCCGAGGACAGCCAGATCCAGATCCCCAAGGTGCTCGAGTGGTCGCAGGCCGTGGATAACCTCAACGACGCCTCCTGGGAGAACCCCTACGATGTCTCCAAGGGTCACCGTGGCTTCATCGACGGTGAATTCGTGATGATGATGTACGCAACGGCTGCCAACTGGAAGGCTGGCACCACCGGCAACGAGGCTTACCAGCTCTACATCCGCCGCTCCTTCGACGGCGGGCAGACCTGGACCACCCTGCCGGC
>JAQBDA010000044.1:0-15287 GCA_032124675.1 Chloroflexota bacterium | reverse complement strand
GTTGCCCGCATATTCGTAGCCGCGAATGATCTGTGCTTCTAAACGATACCAACCATTGGGGAAAGAGCCTTCCTCATATTTGTCAAGGGCATATATCTGCTGGTAATGGCGATCATAAAACAAGTAGCGTTCGCTCCTGATACTGGACATTCCACTGGATGTAAAAAGCGGACCACCGGTGAGGGTGAGTGTTTGCGCATTCAGAAAATAGATCTTGTTGTCAAAGCCCCAATAGACAAGTTCATGATAACGGCCGCAACGGAACCCTTCACAGCGTATTATCATGGAATCTGGCTTGCTATTTACAACCGCCGATCCAACCAGTTCAAGGAGGGGCAGAGCGCCCGGTTCTAAGAAGGCTTCCGCCTGCGTCCGTGGTGGGGCGCTAAATGCTAACAGAATGCAGGTTGTCAAAAGCAGAACAAAGGCTAGCTTCTTGCGATTCATGATCCCCTTCCTTTCGATGATGTTTTGCGATATGCGATGATAGGGTCAAACCCGGTACTTCTCCGGCACATCGCGGTTCAGCAGCCGGCGCAGGTCCCAGGGGTGGCGCTTCAGGTACTCGGCAATTGGTGGCGGGTCCATTTCTTCCCGGTATGGAACTTCCTCGGGCCATCTATACAGCAGGTGACGGATGCCTCCGGGAGCATCGATCTCGCTCAGAGCAGCCAGCACCGCCCGCAGCACTGCTCTCTGCCCCTCAACATCCCCCGGCTGCCCCAGTGTCCTACCGCATGGGTATTCGATGGCGGCGATACGCGGCGGGCTGACCGAAGTAGTCAGATCGGGGATATTGGATAAGATGATGGTGGTGATGCCGGCAGCTTCAATCTCTCTCTGCACCAGTCCAACGGACCAGCAGCAGATCGGTCAGGCGGGAAACAGCAGCAGAGCATCCACCCGGTCATCGCGCAGGTCGGCGACGATCTGCGGCACGGTCTTCTCGAGCAGCAGGCGCGGTTGTGGGTTGTAGCCCATGATCGAGTAATGGCGGGGTGCTACCTTGCCTATCTCGCCTGACTGAGCCAGCTCATCCAGCCGCTGCAGCGGGAGCAGGCAGTTCAGGTCCTTCTGTGCGTCGCTGACATCCACGTGCAGGTGATAAAACCGGATATCCTCCGCCTTGATGCCGTCGGGCAACAGTCGGTAGCCCGGGTCGCCCCACCAGGGGTTGTCTCGCTCTCCCTGCTGGTCAAACGGCACGTCACCTGCGAGAGCGATCCCACCCGAGCTGAGCATGGCGACAGTGCACTCGTTGAGCGGTTTCGTGAGCGGTGTCCAGGGAATGAGGCGCGGCTGCTCCATTTTGATCCAGTTCTTGACCATCCGCCGGGTGAAGCCGCTGATAAAACGATATGAATCAACTTGAGTATTGATTGGGGTGCTCCTCAGTCATGAATTTATTAATTGTGGGCTTACGCAGTTGTTTGGGATTTTTTCCAGTGCTGCGTTGCTTCAATTATATTAGATGGACGCTCGATTTTGGTCAATAGCCGCGCCTGCCAGCCATTTCTGTAAGCTACGCCACAGCAAACCTAATAAATTTGTAATGTACAAATTTATTGCTGATTCGTTTATATTAGCAATGAAATTTACAATTGTACCGGCAACATTATGTTACAGATGACTATCTTCATCTTTTTACTTGTGATAGCAGCAGTCCTATCGATTGGCATAGCCTATGTCATCCTTCGCCGCGTTGTGGCTCCAGGCGCGGGGTATTTTACGCTGCTGATGCTGGCTGTAGGGGTGTGGTCGACCTGTTATGCGGTTGAGCTGAATTCGCATAACTTGCAGTCGATGGTCTTCTGGGCTTCATGCGCCTATTTTGGCATCCTGCTCGTCCCACCCACCTGGCTGGCGTTTACGCTGGCTTATACCGGGAGGGGAGATATACTGACCCGCCGGTTCCTCCTGCTGCTAGCCATTCCACCGCTCATCGTGCTGGTGCTGGTATTCAGCAACCCAGCACACAGGCTTTTCTACAGCCAGGTAGATCTGGTGAGCAGCGCTCTGGGTGCCGCAGCGGTGTACACTCACGGACCCGTTTTCTGGGTAAATGCTGTCTACACGTACGTCCTGCTCCTGTCTGGTTCGATCATCCTGATCCGCTCGCTGCTGATGAGCCATAACCCTATCCGTGGGCAGGTGATTGCCTTGCTGGCTGCCATCCTGGCCCCATGGATCGGGAATGGGCTCTACCTGTCTGGGTACAACCCTTACCCTCAGTTCGATCTTACCCCTCTTGCATTTGTTTTCACCGGTTTGGCGGTTGCCTGGGCGTTCTTGCGCTACCGGCTGCTGGATATCATCCCGGTTGCCCATGCAGCCCTGATTGCCAACCTGCAGGACGGTCTGATCGTGCTGGATAGCCGCCGGCGGATTGTAGACCTGAACCCGGCCTCCGAAGCAATCTTTTCCAGGACGGCGGCTGAGATGATCGGCCGCGATGTGGCAGAGCTGGATTGGGGAGCGGGCGGCTTCGCTCCGGAAATCCTTGATTACCCGGAGGCTGCCCTCAACCTGGTAATCGGCGAGGAGGAGAACAGGCGCTACTATGACCTGCGAGTCACCAGCTTGAAAGAGGGCGGCAGACCGGACACAGGCAGGCTGTTCGTTCTGCGGGATATCAGCGAACAGGTCAGGGTGGGGGAGACCCTCGATCGCAGCGAAGCTATCCTGGAGGCGGTAAGTTTTGCGTCTGCCCGGTTCTTGAACTCCATGTCCTGGGAGGATACCATCCCGGATGTCCTGGCCCGCTTCGGTGAAGCTGCCCGGGTGTCCCGGGCGTATATCTTCGAAAACCATCTTGACCGGGAGGGCGCTCTGCTCGCCAGCCAGCGCTATGAGTGGGTAGCAGAAGGGATCGTGCCGCAGATCGAAAATCCAGAGCTGCAAGATTTCTCTTATCAGGCAGTTGGTCTGGAGCGCTGGGCACAGATCCTCGGCAGACATGAATTGATAAACGGGTTGGTGAGCGATTTCCCTGCAATGGAGCAGCAGCTGCTGATCGCCGAACAGATCCAGTCGATTATCGTTGCCCCGATCTTCGTTGCAGGCGAGTGGTGGGGATGTATCGGCATGGATGAATGTACCTTCCCCCGCCAGTGGGCGAAAGGCGAGCTGGAAGCCCTGCAAGCCGCCGCCGGGGTGATCGGGGCCAGCATTCAGCGCCAGCAGATCGAAGGCTCTCTGCGCCAGCGCGCAGAGGAGCTGACCACGCTGCATGAAGTCTCCATGGTCATCACCTCTTCGCGAGATATGTCAGCTTTGCTGACAGAAATTGTCGAGCGATCTGTAACCTTGCTGGGCGGCACTTCTGGTGCGCTCTACCTGTGTGAACCTGAAAACCGGGAGCTTTCCTGTGCGATGTGCATCAATACCAGCCGCGATTACAGCGGGGTGCGCATTGAATATGGCGAAGGTGCTGTCGGAATCGTCGCTGAGACCGGGGAGCCGCTGCTCATCGGCGATTATCGCACCTGGCAAAACCGGGCGAACGTCTTCGTGCGAGAACAGCCATTCCGTTCGGTTCTCAGCGCGCCGCTGATCTGGCAGCAGCAAGTGCTGGGTGTTATCCAAATCCTCCACGATCACGAGCCCAATCGCTTCACCGGTGATGACCTCAGCCTGCTGATATTATTCGCCAGCCAGGCCGCAATTGCCCTGCACAATGCCAGGGCGTATGCCGGGGCGCAGGAGGAAGCCAGGCGTGTCGCCATGCTCAATGAGATCACCCAGGCCTCCATCCAGGCACCCGATCTGGATGCCATGCTGGCCATCCTGGCGAACCGTCTGGACGAGCTTTTCGAGGCGGACAATACCTATATCACATTCTGGGATGAGGAACACCAGGCGGAGGTCCCTGCAGCCGCCCATGGACCATTGGGCGATGCCTATGTCGCCATGCGGGCAATCTCCGGTGAAGTCACCCTGACGGCCTCGGTATTAAATGCCGGTCGCGTCCTGGTGGCGGAAGACATCTTCTATTCTCCCCATATCAGCCCGCGCATCGCGGCCTTGTTCCCTGCTCGCTCCTTGATGGCTCTGCCCTTGATCGCCGATGGCAGGAAGTTAGGCGCAGCCCTGATCGCCTACAGCCAGCCGCACAGCTTTACCCCGCAGGAGATCGCCCTGGCGGAGGAAGTCAGGACACAGATCTCGTTGGCGATGACGAAAATCCGCCTGCTGGACCTCGAACGCCGCCGCGCAGATGAGCTGGAGGCGCTGCAGGCAACCGTGACCGATATTTCTTCCGAACGAGATCTGCCCAGCCTGCTGCAAGCCATCCTCGAGCGGGCTGCCGGTCTGCTGCGAGCCACAGGCGGAGACCTGGCGCTGTATGATGCCGGCAGGAATGACATCGAGATCGTCGTCTGCCATAATATGGGCAAGGATTACACCGGAATGCGCATGGCCAACGGGGAGGGGGCGCTGGGGCGAGCCGTAGAACAGCGCCAGCCGGTGGTCATCGAGGATTATCAGAAGTGGGAATGGCGCTCCGAGCTTTTTGCAGAGATTCCTTACCATGCAGTGCTGGCTGTGCCGCTCCTGGTGCGCGGGCGTATACTCGGTGCGCTGGGGGTTGTAGATAGAAATCCCAGGCGCAGGTTTACCCAGGAAGACCAGCGCCTGCTCTATCTGTTCTCCCAGCAGGCCGCCACGGCGATCGAAAATGCACGCCTGTATGCCGACGAAAAGCGCAGCGCCTCCGAGCTGGGGCTGCTCTTCGAGAGCAGCACTGCCATGGTCAAAACGCTTGACCTGAGCGATCTCTACAATATCGCCACCGACCGTCTAGCCCGGGCAGGTGGTGCAACCAGCGCTCGTATCCTCTCCTGTGATCTGGATAGCGGTCAGGCTACGGTGCTGGCAGAGTATGCCGGTACGCAGGCTGGGGTAGAGGAACGCATCTCGGATGTTGGCGTCACCTACGATCTGAGGGATTACCCTCAAACGCTAGCCTCCCTGCGGGCTGGCAAGCCGCTGACGCTGAACATCAGCAGCCCGGACCTCAGCGATGGCGACCGGCGGGAGCTGACCGAGTACTGCGTCAAGAGCGCCCTCAACCTGCCGATGCTCGCCTCCGACCGGGTGATCGGCTACGCAGAGATCTGGGACAGCCGGACAGAGCGCCTCTGGAGCGAAGAGGAGATCCAGTACTGCCAGACACTGGCTAACCAGGCGGCGCTGGTCATCGATAATGTCCGCCTGTACAACCAGATGCAGCATCTGGCGGTAACAGATACCCTGACCGGTGTATATAACCGGCGTGGGCTGTTGGAGCACGGACAGCGCGAGATCAATAGGGCGATGCGCAATGCCCGCCCGTTGGCTGCTATCATGCTGGATATCGATAATTTCAAGCAGGTCAATGACAGCTACAGCCATGCCGCAGGAGACCAGGTGCTGCAGACGCTGGCGCTTTTATGCCAGGAGAACTTGCGCGAAGTGGATATCATCGGGCGCTACGGCGGAGAAGAGTTCGCCATCCTGCTGCCGGAATCGGATAACGATGGGGCGTATCTGGTAGCGCAGCGCCTGCGCCAGTCTGTGGCTGAAACGCCGATACATACACAGCACGGCGAGATCAGCATCACGGTCAGCGTAGGCGTTGCCTGTACCCAGGGGGAAATCTCTAATCTGGCAGTGCTGCTCGACCTGGCAGATACTGCCATGTACGAAGCCAAGCGCGCCGGGCGCAACCTGGTACGGCTGACATAAGCCACGCCGTTCACCACATACTACTCACTACTCTCCACTCTCTGTTCTCAATATCTGGATATAATTAACCCAATCCGCCAGGGCAGGCACCCCCCGGAATATCGTATTTCCATTAAAGCCAGAGGAAGGAACCAAATGAATACAGAAGCCCCCTCAAGACATATCGGACGCAAAATCTGGTACGGCACCGCCATTACCCTGTGCTGCTTATTGATCCTGGTCAGCGCGGCCGGCATCGCCGGCAGCTGGGTGGTGGGCAATGCACTCACCTCGCTCAGCGTGCAGGTGCTGACGATCGTTGACAAGACCGCCGGTGGGGCACGCCAGGTTATCAGTGGGGTGGATGAGATCGCCTCCGGGGTGCAGGAGATCAGCCTGAACATCGGCGAGGCCAGCGACCAGCTCAGCCAGAGCGTGGCAGACCGCGGGCTGATCCTGACCTTGCTGCCCGAGGAGAAAGAGCAGGAGCTGGTTGCAAAGGCGAACGAGCTGACCTCGACCATCGATGCGGTGCTGGAGGCGGTTGATGCAGGGCTGGACCTGTACCTGTCGATTGACGCCCTGCCCTTCGTCTCGCTGCCCATGCCGCGCCAGGAAACATTGGATAAGCTGGATCGGCTCGGAGGAGAAATCCAGACTACGGTGGATGAGATCGTGCAGGGCATCCAGGATTTCCGCAGCGGGGTGTCGAGCGAGATCGACCGGGTCACCGAGCTTGCCCTGGGGATTACCGGCCGGCTGAGCGAGCTGCGGGAGGGCTTCGCCACGCTGGATGCCGACCTGGCTGCGCTGCAGCAGCTTGCCAATCGTCTGATGCAGCTGGTGGCGGCTCTCTTTACCCTGCTGAGCGTGGTGATCAGCCTGTTCCTGGCCTGGGCGATCTATAGCCAGGTGGAAGTGATCCGCCTGTACGTCCATCGCTGGAAGAGCCTGGGGGTAGCTGACGAACCCGGTCAGCTCAGTGATGAGCCGGACGCAACCGGGCTGCCTGATGAACCAGGCACAGGTGAGCCGGAGACGGTTGAACCAGCCGGTGAGGGAGGTGATGCAGCCCTGCCGCCTCCAGGATCAGATACTGATACACAAGCTCCTGAGGAGCCTGAATCAGGGACGACCGCTGAATAATCAGGAGATGAATAATGCAAACTCAGTTTCTTGAACTTACAGATGGGACGCTGGCATACAGTGATTACGGTGGCAGCGGTCAGCCTGTCCTGATGCTGCCGGGCATGGGAGCGCTGCGCAGCGAGTACCGCTATCTCGCCCCGAAGCTCAGCGAGGCAGGCTTTAGAGCTTTGTCCGTAGATTTACGCGGGCAGGGCGAATCCAGTGTCCCCTGGAAGGTCTATGATGTGCCCTCCGTTGGACAGGACATCCTGGCATTGGTCGAGCATCTCGATGCTGGACCTGCACATCTCATTGGGACCTCTTTCGCAGGTGCCCCGCTCGTGTGGGCAGCAGCAGAATACCCGGACCGTGTCCGCTCGGTTGTGCTGGTCAATTCATTCGTGCGCGATGCAAAAACCAATCCGTTCATGGCAGCACTTTTCTGGCTCATGCTGCACAATCCCTGGCGGGTACGTACCTGGGCGATGTACTACGGCACGCTGTACCCGACGCAAAAACCGCCTGACTTCGGAGAGTACATCAACCAGCTCAGGGTGAACCTGGCAGAGCCAGGCCGCTTCGATGCGGTTACCGCCCTGGGGACCTCTTCACGGGTGCCGTCCGAAACGCGGCTGAGGCAGGTAAAAGTGCCGACGTTGGTGCTGATGGGATCCAAAGACCCGGATTTTCCCGATCCGGCTGCTGAAGGAGAAGAGCTTGCGGAACTTACCGGCGGAAAACTGGAGCTGATCGATGGTGCGGGTCATTACCCGCAAACTGAAATGCCGGATGCTACCGTTAAGGTGATCGTTGATTTTCTGAAGCAGTTGTAATTGTCACAACTGCCCGTTCCAGGCGCATATTTGTACAGACTTCGCTCAGTCGCGATGGCAGCTTCATAATACTTAATCGATCTTCGAGTGATGTCCCCTAAACTGCGTAAATCCTATGCTTATTAATGACAGGCGGCAATGAGTAGCACTCTAATAAGATTGGTTATAATTCGCTAAATGGGGACAGCGATGATTCAGCACTGATTTTGAGTCAGGATACTCTCATCTTGAGGGGCTGAGGATGGACAGCGCCAATTAATTGAGCCATCACCAGAGCTGTATTCCCCCTGTCAACATCCAACCTTGACTCTTATACTGCGTGCAGCGCCTCCACCGGCTCCATTTTGGCTGCGAAACGCGCCGGGTAGAGGGCGGCCAGCAGCACAATACCCAGCATCGCCAGGGATAATCCGATCACAGCGCCCGGCGCAAACTTGGTATAGAGCACGCTCGGGTAGGCCATCCCCTCGGCAAGACTGGCGACTTCATCGCCCATGTTGAAGCCGGTGACCGACAGATACCACACCAGCAGCAAACCCAGAATGATACCCAGGATGGTCCCCAGCAGGGCTAGCGTGCCGGCCTCCAGCAGGATCAGGGTCATGATCTGGCGCCCTTTCATCCCCAGGGCAGCCAGGATGCCCAGCTCACGCGTGCGTTCGAATACGCTCATC
This sequence comes from Chloroflexota bacterium, assembly GCA_032124675.1. Classification (GTDB taxonomy): domain Bacteria; phylum Chloroflexota; class Anaerolineae; order Anaerolineales; family UBA4823; genus JAQBDA01. The sequence continues at coordinate 6,946 of JAQBDA010000044.1, read as the reverse complement.
AGCAGCGTGTTGGCGATGATCACCGCCACAATCAGGATGACGATCCCATAGATCAGGCTGTAAATCGCATTGCCCTGCTCGATGGCGGTCATGATCAGAGCATTCATGTCTATCCAGGTCAGCACATTGCGGCCCGCGCCGCGCAGCGCAGCCGCCACCGGGCCGGCGGTCTCGGCGTCTTTGGTCAGCAGGATCACTGCGCTGATGCGGTCTCCGGCGCGGGTGATGGCCTGCGCCTTCGGCAGCGGCAAATATACTGTACCCGAATCATAGACCACTAACCCGGTGGCAAATACCCCCCGCACGGTGAAGATATCTTCGTCCATCTCGCCATCCGAAGTGCCTACCAACAGGCTGACCCTGGAACCCGGACCGATGCCCAGTTCTTCAGCCAACTTCCTGCCGATCAGCACGCCCTCACGGTCATCGATATCCAGGTACTCGCCGTCTACGATAGCCTGGCGGATCGGATCGTGGAAGGTCGATGCGGGGTCGATACCGGTGATGCTTACCCCGAGCGAATCATCCACCGTATTCAAGAATCCGCTGGCCCACAATACGGGAGCAGCGGCTGTAACGCCGTCGATCGAGGCAGCCCTTGCCAGCAGCTCGTCGCTGTCATCCAGCAGGTCACCCCATTCCAGAGACGCTTTTTCCATTGTGTAGTTCTCAGCCCGCACCTGCACGTGACCGGTGTCCAGGGAAATCGAGCTGGAGAGTGCGCTGTCGAACACCCCGGCGATAAAACCGCTGATCAGGATCGTCAAAGCCAGTCCGATAACTACAGCAAGCATGGTCAATCCAGTGCGCCGCCGGTTGCGACCCAGGTCTCGGTAGGCGATCACCCATAATTGTTTGAATGCCATATCACCTTCTCCAGTTATACGTAATGCAGCGAATCGGCTGGCTCTTTGCCCGCGGCCTGCCAGGCCGGGATCAAGGAAGCCAATGCGGCCATCACAGCTACGGTGATGCCCAGCCGCAGGATGCTCGCCGGATTAATATCAGCGAACAAGGCGTCGCCCATCAATGCATACAATTCACCTACGTCTGCATAGGCCGACATATCCCAGCCGCCTGCCGCGTTGTAAGCCAGCATCAGCAGCCAACCCAGGATGCAGCCAGCGACCGCACCCACCAGGCCGATCAGAGTGCCCTCCAGCAGGAACAAACCCATCACCTGGCGGCCTTTCAGTCCTAGAGCTGCCAGCACGCCCATCTCGCGCGTGCGTTCGAAAACGGCCATCAGCATCAGGTTCAGGATGCCTATACAGGCGATTGTAATCAGGATTAACCCAAATATGTTCACCATCTGCTGTGAAAATGCCAGCGTCTCTGTCAGGCCCGGGTTGAGGGTCAGCCAAGAATCGACTTCATATCCCGGCAGGCTGGCTTGCAGGTCGGCTATCACCTGGTCTTCCGTCCCAACTGAGTGCAGTGCGATGGTTACTTCCGTAGCCTGATCGCGCAGGTTGAATAAGCTGCCCGCTTCGTCCAGGCTGATAAAGACCAGACCCTTCTCGGCATCCCCCAGCCCCAGGTTGAAAATGCCGGCAATGGTCATCGTGCGCTGGCGCATGGTTTCGTTCTTACGCTTGCCAGCCAGCGTGATGCGGTCGCCTTCGGATACTTCCAGGTCGTCGGCCAGCGCCTTGCTGATCAGGATCGTATCCTGGTCCGCATCCTGCAGAAAGCGACCAGCGACGATATTCTCGGCGATCAGGCTGACCGGCTCTTCGACCGAGGGCTGGATGGCGGTGATATGTACCGGAAAAGTTTCACCACGCTCGTTGACCATGCCGCCCGTGTTGATGCGTTTGGAGGCCAGAAGCACCTCCGGATGCGCCATAGCGGTCTGCACAACCTGGTCGGCGTCCTCCACCGGAAGCAGCGGCAGGCGGTTGGCTTTGGCGCGGAAACCGGGGGCGTGGACCTGTAGATTGCCGCCGAACAGGCGCACCGCATTGCCATAGGCCACCTGGTCGATATTCCCATACAAGCCGTCCGCAAAGACCAATAAAGTCAACCCGATTACAATGGCGATCAGAGCAATGGTAGTGCGGCGCCAGTTGCGCCAGATATTGCGCCAGGCCATTTTGAATAATTTGGACATAAGGTCACCCTTCGTTACGAATCGATAAATCTGACCAGCGCAGTCATCCCCCAGCGCAGGTTCTCATCGCCTTCATCCAGCTGGATGCGGACGGTGTAGGTGATATCGCCGCCTTTCTCCGTATACACATCGCTGATATGCTCGACAGTACCGCTCAGCTCCAGGTCTGGCAAGGCATCCAGAGTAATGATGACTTGCTGCCCGACGTGAACGTCCGGGACATCCCTCTCGGTGAGGTCGAAGGTCTCGACTTTCCAGCTGGAGAAATCCGCCAGGACAGCCACAGGCTCCCCGGGGGCGACCTGGTCACCGGCGCTCATATCCGCCGTCACCACCGTGCCGTCCACCGGGGCGAGCAGGTCCAGGTTGTCTATCGCAGCCTGAGCTGCCAGGACGTTGGTCTGCGTGGTGGCGATATTGCTCTCAGCAGCTGTGATGCGCGTCTCCGCCCGCTGGATGCGGGCTTCAGCCAGGGCAACATCCTTGGGATCAGGTCCCACGGACAGTGCCTCGAAATCTTTCTCCGCCTGCGCCAGACGTGCCTGGGCGATGTTATTACTGGCTTCAGCCTGGGATAGTTCGAACTCGCCGGCTGGATCTTTGAGCGCATTATAGTGCGCCACTGCCCGGTCGTAGTCCTTTTGCGCCTCGGCCAGCCTGGACTGGAAGATGGCGCGCCTCAGGTTATCTTCGGATCGATTGGCGTAGGGCTCGAAATCTTCTTTGGCATCTTCCAGCGCTTTTTCCGAAAGGACAACCTGCGTATAGGCGATGTCGATATCCAGCTGGTCGGCGGTGGTGGATTTAATGCTCAGGTTGCGGGAGGCATCGCGCGCTGCCTGGCGGGCGTCGGTCAGGGTCTGCTCGGCCTGGATAGCCAGCTCCGGCCAGTTCTCGAACAGGTCATCGTAAGCTTTTTGAGCTTCGAGCAGCGCCAGGTTGGCATCCGTGAGCTCCAGTTCTGCAGCAACATGCGCCTGCTGGACGTTTGCCAGGCTCGCTTCCAGCACTTCCCGGTCCCCCAGACGGGCGATCACGTCCCCGGCTTTTACCTGATTGCCTTCCTGAACGAGCACCTCCGCCACCTGCCCGGAGGCTTTGAATGATAGGTTGACCGAGCTGTTGGGCAGCATCCGCCCCTCGACCTCGATCCCGAACCCGCTGCGGGGTGCTGATGAGCCGGAATCCACGCTCTGCGTCGCCGCCGGCAGCGGGGTAGGGGCTGCCGTTGGCGCGCCGCCCCGGCAGGCTGCCAGAAGCAGGGCTCCTACCAGCAGCCAGGCGATAACGATAAACTTATTGTGTTTCTTCAACATTTCTAGATCCTTTGCGATATGCCAGGTCGATAGATTATGTCATTCCGACCCGCAGCGCAGCGGAGGGGAGGAATCTCTCGAGCCACGCTTTCAATCCCACACCTGGCAACCTCAGATTGGCAACCAGGGGATTCCTCGTCCTTGCAAAGAGCGCAAGCGCTCGGAATGACATCTCTCCTATAATTCTGGCTTAAAAGCGTCCAGTGGATGTATTGAGAGATCATTCATTGTTATAGCGTCTACGCGACCCCGTTCTCTATCCTGCCATCGCGCATCTCGATCACCCTCCGGGCGTAAGCGACCACACGCGGGTCGTGGGTGGCGAAGATGAAGGCGGTGCTGGTTTCTTCATTCAGGCGCTGCATGATATCCATGGCCTGGGCACCGTTGGCGGTATCCAGGTTGGCCGTCGGCTCATCCGCCAGTACCAGCAAGGGGTCGGGAGCCAGGGCGCGCGCAATCGCCACGCGCTGCTGCTCGCCGCCGCTCAACTGGTCTGGGCGATGATTGATGCGATCTGCCAAACCGACGGCTTCCAGCAATCCCATGACGCGTTCGCGGCGCTCTTTTGCCGTGACATTATTCAATAACAAGGGCAGTTCCACATTCTCGAAAGCAGAGAGCACGGGCACCAGGGCGAAGAACTGGAAGATGAAGCCGATCTTCTCCCGGCGCAGGTCGGCGCGCGGGTTGGCTTTCATACGGGTGACATCCTGCCCGCCGATTTTGACCGTGCCGCTGTTAGGCTTATCCAGGCAGCCCATCAGCTGCAGCAGGGTGGTCTTGCCGGAGCCGGAAGGACCGACCAGGGCGGTGAACTCTCCCTCTTCGATGCTCAGACTGACCCCGTCCAGGGCACGCGTCTCGACTTCCCCGATTTTGTAGATTTTGGTAGCGTTTTCAACGGTGATGATTTCCATTTTTAACTCCTGATCCGGGATGCCCGGATGTTGTCAATATTCTTATAATGCGTGCAGCGCATCCACCGGCTCCATGCGGGCTGCATACCAGGCTGGCAGCAGCGCTGCCAGCAGGATGATGACCAGGGTTGCAATGGATAGCGACAGGATCTCTGCGGGCACGACTTTCGTGTACAGGCGAGAGCTGAGGGCGATCCCTTCCGCCACAGTGCCGATATCGCCGATGGGGATACCCGCGGTGGAGAGATACCAGACCGCCAGGGTGCCGAGCAGGATGCCAACCCCGATGCCCAGCAGTGCCAGGGTGGCGGCTTCGAGCAGGAACATCAGCATGATCTGGCGCCCTTTCATGCCCAACGCGGCCAGGATGCCCATCTCGCGGGTGCGCTCGAAGACTGCCATCAGCAGGGTGTTGGCGATGATCACCGCCACCACCAGGATCACGATGCCGTACATGATGTAGTAGAAGCCCAGGCCCGCGGCGACCGCTTCCAGTAGCAGCGAGTTCAGATCTTCCCAGGTCTTGGTGGTGATGCCAGGGCTCTGCAGTGCAGCGGCTACCTGATTGGCATCATCCTGTTCCTGGAGCATGATCACGATGGCGGAGGCGCGGTCGCCTGCGCCGGTGACGGCCTGCGCCTGGGATAAGGTCATAAAGATAGTGTTCTCGTCGTAGCTGGGCACGCCGGTGGCGAACAAGCCCTGCACCGTGAAGATGCCTTCTTCCGGCCTGCCATCCGAGTGCCCGCTGACCAGGCTGACCCGCTGCCCGACTCCGATGCCCATCTTGTCCGCCAGGCGCTTGCCCATTAATATCCCGCCGCGCTCCCCGGGCGAGAGGTATTCGCCGCCCACCATGCCCTCGCGGATATGCGAGTGGAAGTCTGAGCTGGGGTCTATCCCTGTTAGCCGTAAACCGACTGTCTCGTGGATGGTGCTCAGAACGCCGCTCGACCACAATACCGGAGACGCTGATCTGACCCTGTCGAAACCCTGCGCCCAGCTGGTCAGCCCAACCGGGTCTTCGAGTAAGTCGCGCCAAAGCAGGCTGAGCTTCTCTTCTTCATAGGAGTCGGCGCGCAGCTGCACGTGCCCGGTCTGCAGCTCGATGCTGTTCTGCAGCGCGCCGTCCAGCACGCCGGCGATATAGCCACTCATCAGAATGATCAAAGCCAGCCCCAACCCCACCGCGAGCAGCGTGAACAGCGAGCGGCGCCGGTTGCGCCCCAGGTCTCGGAATGCGATCGTCCAGAATTTCGTCAATGCCATTTGTTCTGCCCTCCGGAATCAGACATGGTGCAGAGCCTGCGCCGGTTCCTGGCGCGAAGCCAGCCAGGCGGGATAAAGCGATGCCAGTGCGGCGATCACCAGGACTGCCAGACCGTTGCCGAGGATGTCCAGCGTATCGATGCTCGGATAAAGCCGTTCGCCCATCAGGGCTGTCGCCTCGCCGGCATCGGCTGCGAAGGACAGGTCGATCCCCACCTGACCAACCGCCATGAGGAGCGCCCAGCCCAGCAGGCAGCCCAATACCGCGCCGACTACGCCGATGAATACGCCCTCCAGCACGAACAGCCCCATCACCTGGCGGCCTTTCATGCCCAGCGAAGCCAGCACGCCCATCTCGCGCGTGCGCTCGAAGACCGCCATCAGCATCAGGTTCAAGATTCCGATGCTGGCGATCATCAGCACGATCAGCCCGAAGATGGTGCTGAAAGCGGCTTTGATATCCATGGTCTGGCGCAGCTCCGGCATCAACGTCTCCCAGGAATCAACCTCGTAGTCCGGCAGGTCGCCCTGCAGCGCAGCCATCGTTGCCCTCTCCTTACCGACATCCTGCAGGGAGATGGTCACTTCGGTCTCCTGGCCGCGCAGGTTGTACAGTGTCTGAGCGTCGGTCAGGTTGATGAAGACCATGCCCTTCTCGGCTGCCGCCAGCCCCAGGTCGAATACACCGACGATGGTCATCCCGTGCTGGCGCATGGTCTCGTTCTGCTTGCGCCCGATGAGCGTCACCTTATCGCCGACCGAGACGTCCAGCAGATCGGCCAGACCTTTGCCGAGGATGATGGCGTCCACGTCATCATCCTGCAGGAAGCGCCCGGCGGTGATATTCTCTGCCACCAGGCTGAGAGGTGCTTCCACCTTCGGCTGGATGCCGGTGATGGTGACGGGGTAGGTGCCTTCCCGGTCGCTGACCATGCCGCCGGTATGGATGCGCTTGGAGGCCAGCGCCACCTCCGGTCTGGCCATTGCCAGCTGGACGACTTCGTCTGCGTTCTCCAAAGGCAGTATCGGCTGCCGGTCGGCTCTGATCCCGTAACCAAGCGCGTGGACCTGGATATTGCCGCCGTACAGGCGCACCGCGTTGGCGAGCATAGCCTGGTCGGACCCCTTGATCATCGCATCCATAAAGATCAGCAGGACCAGCCCAAGCACGATGGCGATGGTGGCGATCATCGTGCGCCGCCAGTTGCGCCAGATATTGCGCCAGGCTAATTGTATGTATCGGATCATCTATAAAGCTCCACTGTCTAATACTATTAGAAGTTACGCGCTTCAGGGGAAAGGCGGGGTGTTTGGGCGGGCATCGCCCA
>JAQBDA010000043.1:0-38856 GCA_032124675.1 Chloroflexota bacterium | reverse complement strand
CTTCCAGTCGATAGTCATCATTTGGAGGCCAATTGAACTTCAACTGTGTTGCTGAATGTCTGGATTGTGGCAACCGCGCCCTGTATACACCGATATCCCCAGGCTGTCCCGAATGTGGCAGCTTATGGAGAGAAGCCCGCTATGATTATCCAGATCTCGGGAGGAGTCTGCCAGAGTGGGTAAGAGATCGTCCATTTGACATGTGGCGTTACAGGGAATTATTACCAATTCTTAAACCTCTCCCATCACTATCGATGGGTGAAGGAGGCACGCCGCTCATCAAGGCAGACAACTTTGGCATGATGTTGGGCTGCACTAACCTTTATATCAAAGATGAACGTCAAAACCCAACCAGTTCATTCAAAGACCGCCAAGCGGCATTAGGTGTCGTTGCGCTCAAAGAAGCCGGTATCAACGAGATGGTTATCGCATCAACCGGGAATGTTGCTATTGCATATTCAGCCCACGCTGCCCGGGCGGGGATAAAAGTCTGGGCATTCCTCACCAGTCTGGTTCCACCAGAAAAAATGAGGGAAGTAGCAATATATGGAGCCCAGGTGGTGAAGGTAACCGCTTCCTACGATCAGGTGAAAAAAGTGGCCGCAGAATTTGCCCGACAGCGAAATATCTACCTAGAAGCTGGTGCCAGAACCATCCCATCTGTTGAATCGATGAAAACCATCGCATTCGAAATCTCCGAACAACTCACAGAGCTATCAAGTAATAATGTAAAAGGCAAGGACAATGTCCGACAAAATTGGCGAACGCCCGACTGGTATTTTCAATCGGTAAGCGGGGGTCTCGGCCCCTTAGGAGTTCAGAAGGGCTTCATGGAACTACTGCAGATGGGACTCACTGATCGATTGCCAGGTATGGCCATCATTCAGGCAGAAGGTTGCTCGCCTATGGTAACTGCCTGGAAAAAGGGGCTGGATATCGCTGAACCAATTACCTCTCCCCGCACTCATATAACAACCTTGGCGACGGGAGATCCCGGAAGAACCTATAGTTTACTGGCACAACGCATACGCAGTTCAGGCGGCGGCTTGTTTGAATCGGTTACCGATGAGGAGACCTTCCGCACGATCCATATTCTGGCGAAAATGGAGGGTCTCTCGATTGAACCTGCCGCTGCGGTTTCTTTTGCCGGGTTGATCAAGCTAGTTCGGGCTGGAGCTATTGATCCAGCGGACACAATCGTTATCAACTGCACAGGACATACGATGCCTATTGAAAAGATGATCCTGGGGGATGGTTGGTCAAAAAATGTCGCCGTAACTAAATCTTCGGTAATGGAGACTCCACAGGAAGGCCTGCTGTCGGCGTTCAATCGCATATCCTCCGACCGCTATCCAAAAATATTGGTTGTCGATGATGTACCAGATGCACGGCGCTTGATCAGGCGCATTTTCCAGTCCCAAGGAGATTTCTCGATTGTTGAGGCAAGCAATGGACGGGAAGCAATTGATCTTGCCCGGTTGGAGCAGCCAAACCTGATCATATTAGACCTGATGATGCCAGAAATAGACGGCTTTGGTGTTCTGGATGTTTTGAAAGCAAATCCCGAAACCGCTCAGATCCCCGTAATCGTCGTAACAGCCAAAGAATTGACTGGTGAAGAAAACGAGCTCCTTCGTGGTCGCATCCACTCGCTCATGCAAAAAGGCCACTTCCTGAGCGATGAATTCATGGAGGAAATCAACACTTTGGTCGGTTGACCGGCAACCCAACCACCGTAAACGCTATGGATGAGACCAGATCAGCTGCAAAGCTGCAAATTGAAGAATTAGCGGACCAGGATAAGCCGGGCACACACGTACCAGGTAGTGCTCGCACGTACGGAATTCTGGCTGCGCTGACCTCGGCCATTTTTCTAGGTATGACTCCAATATTTGGCAAGCAGGCGATATTGTTCGGGGCCTCTCCCCTGGCGGTTGTTGCTTACCGGACCGTTCTAGCATCGATTCTACTGCTGGTGGTCATGCTGATCTTTTACCGGCCACATCTGTATATCTACCCGGCAGGGCTGCTAGGATGCGTACTGGCAGGGGTAATCAATGGAATTGGCTCCATTTTTTATTACAGCTCTCTGGGGAGAATAGAAGCAGGTGTGGGTCAGCTGCTTTACTCTCTCTACCCACTTTTCCTAGTTTTATGGCTGATGCTGGACAAACAGATCCCCGGGCGTTTAACGTTATTGCGTCTTATTTTCGCGATCAGTGCAGTCTATTTGCTGACCAGCATTGAGAGCCAGCCCATCGATATCATCGGTGTAGTGGCAATGTTAATCGCATCTGCGCTGTATGCGCTGCATATTCCGATTAATCAGCGAGTGCTGTACGATATGCCAGCCCCAACAGTAACCCTTTATACATTGCTCTCAATGAGCGCGGTAGTTCTCCCGGTTTACATTTTCACACCGGCTGTGCATACTCCAATTGAACTGCAAGCCTGGGCGCCAATCCTCGGCTTAACCCTCGTAACGTTCTTTTCGCGTCTTACCCTGTTCGTAGGCGTTAAGCATCTTGGGGGTATGCAAACTGCATTGCTCGGGCTGAGCGAGATTATCATTACATTATTTTTCGCTCATGTGTGGCTGGGAGAAACCCTGAATACGCAGCAGTGGATTGGGGCACTTCTGATGATTACAAGTTTGTTGTTGGTGGTTTTCGACAAACAGCCGGGTAAGAAACGGTCTTCTTCTGGTTGGCTTAGCTGGTTAAGACCACCCGGAAATCCATCGGATATGTCCTTCCGAATGCACGATTAAAATTAGTCTCAGGGTAAGGGTGATATAGATTTACGCCGCTGGAGTAAAATCGAACAAATATCCTGTTCCACGGATATTAATGACCCACTTCTCAGCACCGGTAAAATTGCCTAACTTTCTCCGCAGGCGGCTGATTAACGGTCTGAGAACTTCTGGTGCTTCCCACTCACTGACATCATAACCCTGCACTGAATAGACAAGCTCGCGGTGGGTTATCACTCTCCCCCGGTTCTCGACAAGGAACATGAGCAGCTTGTTTTCTGTAGGGGTAAGGTTGATATGTTGATTTCCACGCCAGATGTCCCGACGTAGTGCGTCGAACACAATCCCATCTTCCAGCTCGATCGAGGGCTGCGCTGCATCTGAAACATAGTTGATTCCCTCGGCATCTTTTAATCTTTTCAGTGAGCTTTCGAGCTGCTCGAGCAGCAGCTTCTTCTGCTGTTTTTCAACCCGGTATGCCAGACCGCGTGCAACGCTGGATAGGATATTCTGGGCTGTGACTGGCTTCAATATGTAATCATGTGCTCCGTGCCGTAAAGCTTCAATGGCAGTCTCGACGGTACCGTGTGCGGTGAGCATGATTACTTTAGTTTCCGGCGACAATTGATTGACCTGGCGCAACACATCGATGCCGGACATCCCGGGCATGCGAATATCCAGGAGCAGTATGTCATACTCCGCTGATCTGACAGCATTAAGCGCAGATTCACCGGAATCTGCCAGCTCCACATCATATCCATCGAGTATTAAGATTTCTCGAAGAGATTCACGTACGGCAGGTTCATCATCAACTACCAGTATTTTCGCCCTCATCTTCCATCTCCCGCCGAAATTATTTATACTCACGATTATACATGATTCTGCAATTATTTTAATATTATCCTGTATATAATGATAAATATCAAATCCCTTCCCTGCTCATAGGCATTATCGGCTGCTATCTTCCTATGATATACTGCAAGCGCAAACCCTGGAACCATGGACTCAAAATATCTAATTGGACTTGAATCAAAATTCGGGGCGGAAAACTACCATCCATTGGATGTTGTCCTGACCTCTGGGCAGGGTGTCTGGGTGGAAGATGTTGAGGGCAACCGCTATCTCGACTGCCTCAGCGCCTATTCAGCCCTTAACCAGGGGCATGTGCATCCTGAGATCCTAAAGGTGTTTATCGAGCAAGCAAGCAAACTAACTCTGACAAGCAGGGCATTTCGCAACAACCAATTAGGGCTCTTCTACAAAGAACTCAACGAACTGACCGGCTTTGACCTGTGTCTGCCGATGAACAGCGGAGCGGAAGCAGTGGAAACCGCGATCAAACTGGTACGTAAATGGGCTTACAGGATCAAAGGCATCCCCAGGCACCAAGCTGAGATCATCACATTTGAGGGGAATTTTCACGGTCGCACGATAACAGCAATCTCAGCCTCAACTGAACCCCTATACAGGGATGATTTTGGTCCATTCACGCCTGGATTCAAAAACGTTGTTTTCGGTGACAGCGATGCTGTAAGAGATGTTCTGACTACGAACACAGCTGGGGTCCTGGTGGAACCCATACAGGGTGAGGCAGGGGTAATCGTTCCCCCGGATGGTTTTCTCAAACAGCTCAGAGAAATTTGTGACCAGCACGATCTGCTTCTTGTCGCAGACGAGATCCAGACCGGGCTGGGACGGACCGGAAAGCTCTTTGGGTGCGACCACGAAGGAGTCAGGCCCGATGTCCTTATCCTCGGCAAAGCCCTATCGGGTGGTTTCTACCCGGTATCGGCTGTACTGGCAGATGAACCTGTAATGGGATTAATTCAACCAGGTGAACATGGTTCGACATTTGGTGGCAATCCACTCGCCGCGGCTGTAGCCCGTGCAGCCTTGAGAGTGATTATCCAGGAACAACTGATAGAAAATACGTCGAAAATGGGCGAATATCTCACAGATCACCTGCTCGAAATTCCAAGCAGACATATCAAAGAGGTCCGAGGAAAGGGTCTGCTGATCGGTGTGGAACTCAACGAGGAGGCTGGCGGTGCGCGCCGCTTTTGTGAGGCACTTAGAGAGCAAGGGATTCTTGCCAAAGAGACGCATGAGAATGTGATCCGATTTGCCCCACCGCTCATAATTGACAGCAATACCATAGACTGGGCAGCACCCAGAATACGAGAAGTGCTGCTCATGGCTTAGGCATACTTCCAAAATCGCCGAGGTAAAAATGAATGTAGGAATTCCACACGAGCGACGCCCATTCGAATTTCGAGTTGGGCTATCGCCGTCGGCAGTTAATATACTCTCACAACATAATCACAAATGCTATATCGAACACGACGCAGGTATGGGTGCCGGGTTCACCGATTATGAATATGAACAGGCAGGCGCAAGGATCGTATATTCTGGGCATGAAGTATTCGGCCGGGCTGATATTTTAATAAAAGTAGCTCGACCGCTGCTGGAGGAGATCCTGTGGCTTCGCCCAGGTGCTGCCATTGCAGGACTATTGCATTTGAGCTCCGCTCGGCTCGACAAGATCGATGCGCTGCTGGAGAATGATGTCACCGCCATTGCCCTAGAGAAGATCCAGCTCGACGATGGAACCTTCCCGGTGCGCAGGCCCCTCGCCCAGATCGGTGGGTTGATGGTCCCACAGATTGCGGCCAAACTGCTGCAAAATGATGCTGGGGGGAAAGGCATACTGCTTGGAGGTATGGTTGGTGTCCCGCCTGCTGAAGTTGTGATCATCGGTGCAGGAGTTGTGGGCACGAATGCCACCCATGCATGTCTCGGGTTAGGTGCACATGTTACCGTGCTAGATAACGACCTCAATGCCCTGCAGCATATCTACGAGCGCTTCCCAAATGTCGTAACCATGGTTTCGAACCGCATCAATCTTGCCCGGGTGTGTACGTTTGCGGATGTCCTGGTGGGCGCTGTCTTGGTATTCGGCGAGCGTTCGCCAGTGCTGGTCACGCGGGAGATGGTTAAATCCATGAAACCTCGTGCAGTGGTCATGGACATCAGCATCGATGAAGGTGGGTGCGTTGAAACATCCCGCCCGACTACCCACGATGAACCCACATTTATCGAAGAAGGGGTTATCCACTACTGTGTCCCAAATATTCCTGGGATTGTTGCGCGAACTTCTACACATGCCTATATCACAGCCGCGCTGCCATTCATCCTTGAGCTCACCGATAATGGGGTTGAAAACGCCATCAGCCAGCACTCTGCCCTGAAACGTGCTGTTGAGACCCACCAGGGACAGGCCGTGAACTACTCTCGAGCTAAAGACGAAGCCTGGGAGGAGTGAGCAATGGCTATCTGGAATAATATCTACCAATCGCGCATCGTCACCGCTGATGAAGCCGTCAAGGTGATCCAGCCTGGAATGCGGGTGTTCCTTACAGGCAACTGTTCTGTCCCCCAGAAAACCCTGGCAGCACTGGTTAGATACGCTCAAAACCTCGAAGATGTTGAGATCTGCCAGGCGCTGACCATCGGTCCAGCGGATTATGTCGATCCGAAGATGGAAGGTCATCTGCGCGTCAACACCATGTTCATCAGTGCAAATATACGCAAGGCAGTCCAGGAAGGCAGAGCGGATTTTACTCCAGTGCTGCTCTCCGAATTTCCACTCCTATTCAAACACAATCACTTGCCTGTTGATGTCGCTCTGATCCACGTCTCACCACCCGATGAGCATGGTTTTTGCAGCCTTGGAATCGAGGTAGGCTTAACCAAGAGTGTCGCCGATTCGGCAGACATCATCATCGCTGAAGTAAACCAGAAGATGCCTCGCACTCTCGGAGATGCCTTCCTGCACGTCAGCAAGCTTAATTATGTTATCCCGGTCGATTATCCCCTTCCCGAGCTGGCCTTGGGCAGTGATGGCGATGATGGAATCGTAAAAAAGATAGCCAGCTACATCGCCGAGCTTATTCCCAATGGAGCTACCATGCAGATGGGCATCGGTGCAATCCCTGATGCGGTATTAAAATTCCTTTTCGAAAAGAGTGACCTGGGAATACATACCGAACTCTTCTCCGATGGTGTCATTGATCTGGTCGAAGCTGGAGTTCTTACCAACGCGAAAAAATCTCTCCATCCTGGTAAAATCATTGCAGGGTTTATCCTCGGAACCAAACGGCTATACGAATGGGTTGATGATAACCCACTCATCGAACTCCATCCGACCGAATATGTAAATGACCCATTCGTCATCGCTCAAAATGAGCGCATGGTGGCTGTAAATTCAGCCATTGAGGTTGATCTGACAGGTCAGGTGTGCGCAGATAGTATCGGACCGAAATTCTACAGCGGTGTCGGTGGACAGCTGGACTTTATCTATGGTGCTTCTCGCTCCAAAGGTGGGGTGCCCGTGATTGCCTTGCCGAGCACTGCAAAGCACTTCAGCCGGATTGTCAGTATGTTGAAACCCGGTGCAGGGGTTGTAACCTCTCGCAACCACGTTCGCTATGTCGTGACCGAATACGGTGTCGCAGATTTGTATGGAAAAACGATCCGCCAGAGGGCAACAGCATTGATCAATATCGCACACCCTGATTTTCGCGAACAGCTTACCGGAGAGGCCAGAGAACTGCATTATATATAGCGGTCAAATGGATGAAACGCTGCACTAAGATCGTTGCCACAATTGGACCAGCCAGCCAGGATATGCATACCATCCAGGCCCTGATGCAAAATGGATTGAATGTTGCCCGGCTGAACTTTTCCCACGGCACTCATTCTGACCATGCAACAGTGTACCGTTTACTGCGCGAGACGGCAGAGAAACTCGGTCGACCACTGGCGATCATCCAGGATTTACAGGGACCAAAAATCCGCACGGGAGAGCTGCGCCGCGGCAGTATCGATCTGGTCGCCGGCCAAACTTTTACGCTTACAACTCAGGATTTGATCGGCGATTCAACCCAAGTCTCTGTAGACCTGCCGATTCTCACTCAATGCCTGGATACCAACAACACGATTCTATTAGATGATGGCAATATCGAACTGCGGGTAGTAGCACTTGGGGATGATCATGTAGAAACACAGGTCATTCAAGGGGGCAAGTTATTACCTCACAAAGGCGTCAATCTGCCTGGAGCGACGATAGATCTACCCAGTCTGACGGCAAAGGATGAGCAGGACCTTGAATTTGGTATTGATTTAGGAATTGATGCGGTAGCCGCATCCTTCGTACGCACAAGCGGAGATGTGCAGCTCATAAGGGACGCCGTCAACCGCTATTCAAACAAAGAGAAAAAGATCCCGGTTATTGCCAAGCTGGAGCGCCAGGAGGCACTAAATAACCTGGAGTCTATTGTCCGTATTGCAGATGGATTGATGGTCGCCCGAGGAGACCTGGGGGTTGAGATGCCGCCAGAGGCAGTCCCGATCGCCCAGAAGAAGATCATCGAGATGGCGAATCGTTATTCAAAAGTAGTTATCACAGCAACCCAGATGCTCGATTCGATGATCCACAATCCGCGACCAACCAGAGCGGAAGCTTCCGATGTCGCAAATGCCATCTTCGATGGTACGGATGCCGTAATGCTCTCGGGAGAGACAGCCGTAGGCAAATATCCCGTCCACGCGGTAAAGATGATGGACGCAATCGCCCTACAAACTGAAAGCCATATGACGCGCTGGGGTCACTGGCATGGGCCTCAGGATACAGCTGACCACAATGACGATACCTATTATGTGACCCTGGCAGCCCGGGAACTGGCTCACGACCGAAATGTGGCCGCGATAGCCATATTTACCAAGAGCGGGCGCACTGGGTTGATGATGTCAAAAACCCGTCCCGGCGTGCCGATCCTGGCTTTCACCCCGGTAATTGAGACGTATAACAGGATGCAGATGTACTGGGGTGTATCGCCGTACAAGATACCCCATGTCAATACTATCGAAGATATGATCCAGGTGGTTGAGAAAGAAATGCTTACATCTCATTCTATCCAGCCAGGACAGCAAGTCGTTTTAATATTCGGATATCCGGTTCACAAGGTCAGACCGACGAATTTGGCACTTCTACATACCGTTGGTGAATGAGAGAAGAATCGCAGCTTGAATGTTAATCGGGGGTTTATTCCGCCCTGACATGACTGATAACTACACTTATATCCCGGGATCATTTCCAGCAAAACAAGAGCCATTAGCCAGGTTCCTGCCTCCGGTTCCGGTTGGGGTTGTATCTTCCTGGTTGAAATCAACCCTCCCTCCAGGCGCCCTAATCCTGGACCCTTTCTGCTCGGTGCCGCAGCTGCCGGTAGAAGCTGCCAGATCTGGCTACCGGGTGATCGTAACTGCTAACAATCCAATTGCCCAATTTGTGCTCCGCTCAATAGCAAATCCGCCATCAGAAGCAGAGCTTCAGGCTTTGCTGGCCGACGTGGCCGCTTCGTTTCGCGGACAGGATAGGCTGGAACCCCATCTGCGCAGTCTGTATGCTACCCGCTGTGACAATTGTGAGCAGATGATCGAAGCTGGGGCTTACGTGTGGGATCGGGAAGCAGACCTGCCTTTTGCAAGACAGTATAGCTGCCCTCACTGCGCTGAATCTGCCATACAAAGCATAACGGAAGACGATCAAAACCTGGCGGCTCAATTCGCTCTCGACAAGCTGAACCGAGCTCGCGCGCTGGAACGTGTAGTTTCCCTGGATGATCCTGACAGGCATCATGTAGAAGAAGCTCTGGCTATGTACCAGCCTCGTGCACTGTATGCGATTTTCACGCTGATCAATCGCCTGGACAGGATGGATCTTTCCCCGTCTCGCCGCCGAAATTTGGAGATGCTGCTGCTTAGCACCTTTGACCGGACGAACAGCCTGTGGGCATATCCTGGCGGCAGAACACGCCCCAAACAGCTCACCCTCTCACCGAAATTCTACGAGAATAATGTATGGAAGGCAATGGAAGATGGAATCCAGGAATGGGTTTCAGGGGAGCAAGAAGCCCAGCCAGAATTATCAGTGACAGAGTGGCCTGACCTCCCTCCATCTCAAGGCGGGATCTCAATCTTCACGGGCAGATTGAAGGAGTTCTCTGAAGCTTTAGAAGGTATTGACATTAATGGCGCTATCTGTGCCGTCCCAAGACCAAATCAGGCTTATTGGACATTCTCAGCGCTCTGGTCGGGTTGGCTTTGGGGTAGAGATTCTGTCAGACATATTAAAAGCGTGCTGCGCAGACGCCGATACGACTGGAATTGGCACAGCATCGCATTACATTCCTTCTATGACAATCTGGTACAAATTCTCGGCGCCGGCGTCCCGGTCTTTGGATTGGTTGGTGAGGCGGAGCCAGGGTTACTGACCTCAACCATCACAGCTACGGAAATGGCAGGGTTGGTTCTGGAAGGTTATGCATTGCGACCGGAGAACGACCAGGTTCAGCTGACCTGGCGAACCCCGGCGAAAATCGCAGCGTTAAAACCAGCCAAAGAGCAGTCTTGGAGGGATATCATCGGTAGGACAGCAGTAGATTATCTGGAACAGCGAGCCGAGCCTGCCGGCTATCTTCAGATCCATGCAGCCATGCTGTATGAACTCACCAAGAATACCAGCCTGTCTCATGGCATTCCGGCAGATGCAGAGCAATCTCCGTCCGATTTGTATAACAAGTTAACCCATATGATCGAGCAAACCCTGACCTATCACACCGGTTTGGTACGTCTGAGCGGCAGTGAAAAGTCCATCGAAACCGGTCAATGGTGGATCAAGACCGGGGAGTTCGAAGGAATAACGCCGCGGATTCCGCTAGCCGACCGGGTGGAGAACAAACTTGTAGAATATCTCCTTGAACATCCCGGTGATGGTTTGTTGGGGATAGATCGTTATATCTGCACTATCTTCCCCGGCATACTCACCCCCGGGGGAGACCTGGTGCACACAAGTACGGAATCTTATGCTGTGCGATCACCCAGGGAAAGCGATCAATGGATCATTCGACCGGAGGATATTCCAGAGACGCGAGGAGCACATATCCGTTCGATCCGTGAGATCTTGGTCGAAATTGCCGACAGATTAGGGTTTTCTACCCGAGGTAATCTGCCGTTGATATGGACTGATGAAAATGAAGATAGCAGTTATATCTTCTACATAATCGGGTCGGCAGCATTTGGAGAGCTACTCAATAACTGCCCATATCCGGCATCCAGATCGATCATTGTAATCCCTGGCAGCCGCGCCAACCTCGCTCGCCTAAAGCTGAAGAACAACTATCACTTGAATCATATTTTTTCACAGGGGTGGCGATTTTTGAAATTCCGGCATGTTTACCGTCTATTAGAAAGCCCCATGCTGGATCGGGACAACTTCGATGCCCTTCTCGAGTTAGATCCGCTTCAAGATACGACACAGCAGATGCGCTTGTTGTGATCGAACTAGTTCTCACTGAGAAAAGCCAGGAAATCATCACGATATGGTAGTGAGGGTTGTGCACCAGCGTGCATGACTGTCAGCGCTCCTGCTGCATTCCCCCACCTGGCTGCATCCAATATAGACTTGCCTTCACATAAAGCGACCGCGAAGGCACCGGCGAAAGCGTCTCCCGCTGCAGTGGTATCTACGACTGGGACATTATATGCTGGTACATGTTCCTGTCCTCGGTGGTCAACGACCAGCGCACCCGATTCTCCCAGTGTGACCACTAGGCTCTTCACCCCCATCCCAAGCAATACATCGATCGCGGCAGATATACTCTCCTGTCCCGCTAACAATGTAAGCTCAGTCTGGTTGGGGATTAAATAATCAACCTGCTGAAGCATCTCGGTGTCCAACAGCTGTGCCGGCGCTGGATTGAGGACTATTTTCGTATTTGTTTTTCTGGCAAGCTTAATCGCATGCTCGACTGCGCTCAGCGGACATTCCAACTGTAGCAGAAGAACTGCCGCAGTTTCGAAAACATTCTCTGCGTTGGCAATATCCTCGAGAGCCAATCGTCCATTTGCACCCGAGGCGACAACAATCGTGTTCTGCCCCAGGTCGTCGACAGTGATAAATGCCACTCCCGTTGGTGAGTCCCGATCGATCAGGATATGTGCTGCATCTATGCCATCACCCTTGACCTTATCGAGCAGTGCCGCTCCGAAATTATCTCTGCCTACCCGTCCGATCATCGTCACCTTGCCTCCCAGACGAGCTGCCGAAACCGCCTGGTTGGCACCTTTTCCCCCGGGGTATGTTTGGAAATCATCACCCAATACTGTCTCACCAATCTTCGGGTGCCGCTGGGTGCGCACTACCAGGTCCATATTCAGGCTGCCGACGACTACAATATGGCTGCTCATTAAATCCCTCCGTCAAATTGAGAATTACGGAACAAGGCCGCTGGCTGCCCAATCATCTCCGAGGATCAGTTCGATATCCACCGGACCATCCGAAGCCACACCAGCACTGATCCTGGCAGGTTTGATCGCCAAAGATTCAACCAGATATCCAAGTGTATACGGTCTACCCGAGTTGTCTATGATGGCAGTGAGCGTCGTCCGTTGGGCTGATTCGTTCACCCCAACCACATTTACACCCAAACCCTGCAGGTATTGGGCTGTCTCCTGCCCCAATCCGGGGTGGGCGGAGCCATTCTGGATCGAAACCCTGGCAGCTTCAGCAATCATTCTCTCTTGATCTGTGCCGGGAGCCAGCGATCCTAATGCACCGCTGGATGTAAATATCTCATCCCGCAGCAGGTGAATTTTATCTATAAGTGGGATCAATATGCTGAGATCGTCTGGAGACCGCCCGAACAATACCCTGTCTTTGCCAATAATCCCCTGGCGGATATTCTCCCTGGGAATCTGGCTCGCCAGGATGGATAGTTTGGTTGCTTCATCCAGGCTCATATTAGTGTGGATGCCCGAGGCCAGCTGCTGATAGAGAGTGGCTGCCTTGTTCAGCACTATAGGCAGCATATCCAGACTGAGTATGCGATCCCTGATACCCATGATCACCTGCTGCTGCCGTTTTGCCCTGTCGAAGTCACCACCTTCTGTGTAGCGCGCCCGTGCATACGCTAAAGCCCATTCTCCGGGCAGAACCTGAACTCCCGGTTGAAGTGTCTTTTTTGTTGCTGAGCCAGATCCCAACAGATCGATCGTGATCGCCTCCGGTACATCGATTTTTACCCCACCGATCTCATCAATAAATTGGACGAATGCCCCAAAATCAATCTGTGCATAGTAGTTGATCGGCACACCCAGGAATTGTTCTACGGTATTCACCGCCAGTCCTGGACCACCTCCAGGCAGTTTATATGCGGCACCCAGATAATATGCAGTATTAATCTTCCCATGCTTAAACCCGGGGATCGCAACCCAAAGATCTCTAGGCACCGATAATATCCCGGCAGTCTGTGACAGGGGATCCAGGGTCAGCAGGAGCATGGTGTCGCTGCGAGAATAGTCCCTTCCTGTATCCCAGTCCCTTTGATCCAATCCTAGCAGCAGAATCGTGACCCGACCGGCACCATCCCAGGGAGTCATTTCAGGCTCGACTTCAGGTATGCTTTGTCCACCGGCGGCAGCATTAGATGCTTGACTGGCTGGCAGAGCAGCCTGGCTCTCGCTCAGCTGCGGGCTGCTTCCTGAGGGAGATTTAGATAGAAGCACCAACTCGTGAGCGACACCAAACCCAACCAGCCCGAATACAACCGCTGCAATAAAGATAAGTCCGGCCAAACCTAACCGGATCAGCACGGATTCATATTTTTCTATCCCGGAGAGTAATCGCTCAAATTGATAGGCCATGGTTAAGGTGTTGGACTCCCTGGTAGTGCCTCAACGGTTGGGGTTGGCGATTCGGCAGGAGTAGACGACGGCGCGGCGGTAGCGGCTGGTGTATTGGATGGCAGCAAGACCGGAGTCCCGGTTGGCGATGGCGTTTGTGTTGGACTCAAAGTGGAGGAGGGTGCAGGAGGCAGCACAGCAGTTGTGGTCGGAGAAATCGCCGGGGTAGGTGTGACTGTGTGCTGAGGAGTGGCTATTAGCGTTGATGTGAGCGTGGGGGATGATATCGGCGTGAGTGTTAACCCGGCCGCCAGTGTCTGGCTGGGAGTAAATGTTAGCGTTGGTGTTTCTGTGACCGGTACAGGCGTCTCGGTCGGCGGCGAGCACTTCTCAGCAGCATATACAGCGGTCTGCTGGATGCTCCCACCGCCGCCATATGAGATTGCCAGCTCGTATTGCTCTTGGGCACTGCACCATTCTTCAGCCCTTGCTAGCTGATCGGCCAATTGGATCAAGGCAGCCTGATAACGAGCAGAGGCTGTCCATCCTGAGCCATCTCGCAGATACGGTGCAGCCGAAGCAACCAGTCCGAAGTAGTATACTGCCTGCTCTGGGTACACCTCCCAAAAACCGGACCCCATCATATAGTAGCGTGCAAGATCGCGATAAGTGAGGGCTTCCGCATCCAGTGGTCCGATCCGCTCAACCAGCGCCAGGTCATAGATGCCTCCCTCCAGGTTGCCGTCATCTTTGATCTTACTTATCCCACGGTTGCGCAGAGACCGGAAGAGCATGCCGTCCACCTCAACCACGCGGTATTCAGGGTCTGCCTGCCTCAATGCCAGTATCGCGTTGATCGTCCCATCCCAATCACCCTGAGCAAATTTTGATGTCACGTGGGAGAACAACTCTTCTACCGGACGCAAATCGCGGGTGGGTATGGGAGTATGGGTGGGCGGTACCTGTGTTGGTGTGGCAGTAGCATATAGAACTGCGATAACCTGGGCCAATTTATCCACGGCTCCGGGGAAACCCGGATCTTGTGAAAGCACGTACTCAAAGCGCTGGCGTGCGATATCGTATTGCTCCAGATTGATATCCTCCACCCCTAGAGCAAATTGTTCCACAAGAGACTGCATGGCAAAGGCAGATTGCGTGCTTTGCCAATTGACCTGTGCGACCTGATAGCCGCCAGCCGCACCGATAGCAGCCATGCTGACAAATGATGCCAGAGCGATAACCAGCCAGATCAGCCAGGCATAGCTGCGTTTTCTTGCTGACCCTGGTTTTTGGCGCGGGGGGACGATATCCGGGTTAACCATATCAAGTATCAGGACGAATCTAGGAGGTGTTCGGTTCCAATTACACCACTTTGGAAGACGGATTACGGGATATCATGTTGATCCAAATGTCTGATGTTTGCAAATGCGTCGGCGAGGTAAGGACAAAGACCAATCAGGAAGTCTATTCGTAGCTGTCCGTAATCTCCCTACAGCAGCGCACGAAATCCAGAACCGTTGGTACATTGCGCATCAACACTGCCATATTCCCTTTCACACCGATCTTCCGAGTGAGCAACGCCTGCATCGGGTCTATATCCCCCTTGAGCAAGCGTACATAATTATCATATGGGCCGTGCAAGGTAAACACGGATTTGATCTCACTTTCTGCCTCGACAACATACGCGCCCCTGCATTTCCCATGCCACAGGTCCATATAGAACGAAATCGGTTCGCTTAATGATCCCCCTGGATTAATTTCGAAGATCATATCCCCTTCCCAATTTCGTGCGACCTGAGCGTATTTCTGATCTGAATTTAATTTTGCTGACAGCGCCTGTAGCCAGGCTTCGTTCGGGAATGTTGCCATAACATTATCCTTTGATAAAATAAAACCGCCTACAAAGCGGTTTTAAATGCGCTGGGTGGGAGTTGAACCCACACGCCTTGCGGCACATGGCCCTCAACCATGCCTGTCTGCCAATTCCAGCACCAGCGCATGACTAGACGTATTATAATCGGCTCTGGATCATTGTCAAGCGAGCAAAGAGAGGAGAACAGGTCACCATGCGCATTGTATTGGACGCCATGGGAAGCGATACACACCCAGAACCGGAAGTACGGGCGGCGATTGAAGCTACCCGTAGCTCTGAAGATGAGATCATCCTGGTTGGGCCGGAACAAGAAATCCATACCCAATTACGCCGGATCATACCGGACTATCCATTGATCCGGGTCGTTCACGCCCCAGAAGTACTCGAGATGAGCGATAAGCCGGCCGAGAATGCCAGACGAAAAACACAAAATTCGATGTCGGTCGGTATGAACCTGATTAAGAATGGAGAAGCCGACGCGTTTATCACCGCCGGCAACACAGGCGGAGCAATGGCTACTGCCCTGTTCCAGCTTGGCAGGATAAGAGGTGTCAAGCGACCAGCATTAACTGCGCTGTTTCCGGTGAAAAAGGGTTATTGCGTTGTCCTTGATATCGGTGCAAATGCAGACTGCAAAGCTGAGTACCTGATGCAGTTTGCCATAATGGGTTCGATCTATTCCAATAAGGTTATGGGCATACCCGATCCGCGCGTTGCACTGCTGTCTAACGGAGAAGAGGCCGGAAAAGGAAATGAATTAGTCAAAGAGACCTATCCATTAATTCAATCCAGCGGGCTTAACTTCATAGGAAATGTGGAGGGCAAGGAACTGTTTGGTGGCGAGGTGGATGTGGTGGTTGTGGACGGGTTCACAGGGAATATCCTGTTGAAATCCAGTGAAGCGGTAGCCAAGTTAATTACCGAGCTGCTGAGAGAAGAATTGACCAGCAGTCTGCGCACAAAAGCTGGAGCACTGCTCGCGAAACCTGCCTTCGCCGGAATAAAGAAAATGATGGACCCGGCAGAAGTCGGGGCTGCTCCGCTGCTAGGTGTCAACGGCCTCGTATTCATCGGGCACGGCAGATCTGACAGCCGGGCGTTGGTCAATGCCATTCGAGTAGCCAAGCAGGCAATCAGCTCGGACCTGCTACAGGCACTTCAGGCAGCGATTCAAGACCGGCTGGCACAATCCAATACCAGGGTTGCTGTATGAGCGCTGGCGCACACAACCGGCAGCGTGTGGTCATTACAGGGCTCGGGGCGATCTCCCCACTGGGCAGCACGGTTGAGCTGTTCTGGGATGGGATTATCAACGGGAGGTCAGGTATCCGCCGAATAACCCAGTTCGATGCCAGCGATATGCCGTGCAAGATTGCCGGAGAAATTCCTGATTTTGATGTCGAAAGGTATATGGAACGCAAAGAGGCTCGCCGGTACACCCGCAGTTCCCACATCGCTCTCGCCGCGGCGTCACAATCTATCGCCGATGCCGGTCTCCCGGATAAAATGCCCGAACCAGAACGTGCCGGCGTGATCTTCGGGACGGGGATCGGCGGCGTGGATCGTATGGATGAAGGCATGCAAATCCTGCGCACCCACGGCTTGAGCAAAGTGAACCCTTTCTTTCTGCCGAGTGCGGTTCCAAACGTATCGGCATTCCTGATCGCCAGGCAGTTCCAGTGCCTCGGACCAAACAGCACCATCGTTACTTCCTGCGCGACAGGCACACAGGTTGTCGGTGAAGGCGCAGAACTGATTCGAGGCGGTCGAGCAGATATTGTCGTCTGCGGAGGTACAGAGGCACAGATACAAGTATATTCGATCGGCGGATTTTCTGTCTTGCGGGCTTTGCCGGTGAATTACAATGACAACCCAGAGAAAGCCTCACGCCCGTTCGATGTTGCTCGCGAAGGATTCGTGTTTTCTGAAGGGGCAGGTGCTCTCGTTCTTGAGAATTTGGAACATGCCGTAGCACGGGACGCTCGAATCTATGCCGAGGTACTCGGCCATGCCTCATCAAACGATGGCTATCACATCATTGCACCCGATCCGGAAGCGCTTGGCCCAACGCGAGCTATGCGCTGGGCGTTACAAGATGCTGGGATCGATCCACATGCGGTCGATTACATCAATGCACATGGCACGTCAACACCGCTGAACGACGAGACAGAGACAAGAGCAATCAAAATGGTGTTTGGCGAACACGCCTACCGCCTGATGGTCAGCTCCATAAAATCTATGATCGGTCATCCGATGGGCGCATCCGGTGCTCTTGAGGCAATCGCGTGCGCGCTGGCGATTAAAGAAGAAAGGATCCCCCCAACGATTAACTATGAAACTCCTGACCCGGAATGTGATCTCGATTATGTCCCTAATCAGGCGCGGAATAAGAAAGTAAACACAATCCTATCGAATTCATTCGGTGTTGGAGGTCAAAACGCCTGCCTTGTATTAGGAAGGTATCAGGAGAAATAAGGAAGCAATGAATATAGAAACCAACGAAAATTTGATCCGCAGGAATGCACGTATTGCACAGATCAGCATGGTCGCCGGGCTGCTGGTCCTGGTCGGAGGCATGGTGCTCTCATTTCGCTCTGCCGAACAATTTGGCCTCTCACTGGCAGCTTTGCTGCTGGGATTTGCACTCTCCCAGGTTGGTATTTATTACGGTAACCGCTGGGGACGCAGGCCGCGACCGGATGAAATCCTCAACCAGGCACTTAAAGGGCTGGATGGTCGCTACTCCATTTATCATTACATAACCCCAATCTCTCATCTGCTGGTGGGACCCTCAGGTATCTGGGTGCTCCTGCCCCGCAACCAGAGAGGGGTAATTACTTTCGAAAAGGGACGCTGGCGGCAGCGTGGTGGTGGGGTGATGATGACCTATTTGAGGATTTTCGCTCAAGAAGGGCTCGGGCGTCCCGAGCTGGAAATCCAACACGAACTGGAAAACCTGGAGAAATATCTGCACAAATTGCTGGATGAGGACGAGCTGCCGGGATTAAATGCCGCGCTGGTCTTCACCAATGAGAATGTGGAAATAATCATAGATGAGGATACAAACCTGCCTGCCCCCACACTTCCTGTCGGGAAATTGAAGGACTATCTGCGGAAATTTGCCAAGGGGAAGCCCATCTCCCTGGATAAATCCCAGGAAATTCAACAATTGATTGCGGAGGCCTGATCCCGGCTTACGAATTTATTGTAGTGAATATTAATGAAAACGGGCTGGCTGCCTGTGATTCTCGGTTACCAGCCCAATCAACCTAATCGAAGCGCTTCGATTAATCTTGCTCGGCTGTCCAGCGGTCGAAATCTACCGGCAGCCCTTTTGAACCTTCGAGGTTGGCATATAAGAAATTTGCCTCCTCGAGATTTGCATGCCAGAAGTTCGCTCGGATAAGGACTGCCCCACGCAAGTTCGCTCCTCGTAGGTCTACTTCCCGTAAATCTGCTTCCGTAAGGTCTGCACCTCTGAAGTCCGTACCGGATAGATTTGCCCCACGCAGCATTGCATTTCTCAGAACCGCCTCGCTCAAATCCGCGTAACTTAGATTCGCCTGGCTGAGATTACTTTTCGTCATATCGGTCTGAGATAAAAAACTACGGCTAAGATCTGTCAAAGATAGATCTGCAGCGACCAGCGAAAGCCCGTTTAATGAGAGCTGGCTGAGATCAACGCCTCGCAGCACGATTCCCGTTCCTCCACCACTGCTGCCGGCAATCAACTTTATGACATCTGAGCGGGTTAGATCAGCCATGCTCAACCTTTCCTCTTGATGATCCTATCCTGGTTCTCAGACTGCCAGCATTTTTCTTACTGCTTCTAACTGTCCTGCACTGCCCAGCTTCTTGTTTTTCCCGGCGATGAAATTAGCGTATTCTGCCATGAAAACCTTCCCTGGCGGGCGCAGATCGAAGTTCTCAGGATGCTCATCGAAATATTCCCGATGCACACGCGTCCAGACCAACCTGCCATCAGTGTCGATATTGACCTTGGTCACCCCTAATTTAGCGGCAAACAAGAATTTGTCCGCATCAACGCCCTTTGCGCCCTTTAGCTCACCGCCGGCTTTATTAATCCGCTGCACTTCTTCTTGCGGGACGGAGCTGCTGCCGTGCATTACTAGCGGAAAACCTGGCAGCCGCTGTTGGATCTCCTCAAGAACATCTAACCGCAGAGCCTGCGATCCGCTGAATTTATATGCCCCATGGCTGGTGCCAATTGCCACTGCAAGAGAGTCACAACCAGATCGTTCGACGAATTCTTCCGCCTGATCCGGGTTGGTCAGTTTTGCATCCGCCTCGCTCACCGATACATGCTCTTCAACACCGCCCAGCATGCCAAGCTCTGCCTCAACCACTACACCCTTGGCATGGGCGTAGTCTACAACCCGTTTGGTGGCAGCGATATTCTCATCGAATGGTTCATGACTGGCATCGATCATCACTGAGCTGTAAAAACCGCTGTCGATGGAGTCATAACAGGTTTGCTCATCCCCATGGTCTAAGTGAACGGCAAAGATTGCATCCGGGAAAACCTCTTCGGCGCTGTAGATCAGTCCTTCGAGCATCTTTTTATGCGTATAAGATCGGGCACCTTTGCTGATCTGGATAATAAATGGTGCCTGGCTGTCCAGATTGCCGCGGAACAATCCCATTGCCTGTTCCAGGTTATTGATGTTATAAGCGCCTATCGCATATTTCCCGTAAGCTGCCTCGAACAATTTTTTTGTTGTAACGATCATTTTTTTCTCCTTCTGAGATTTTTAAGCCCTGCCAGGTATATCTTCAGAATTATAACTCAATCTCTTTAAATGCTAATTCAAGCACCAGTGAATGCACGATGCCTGAAAAGGTCGGTTATAAGAAAAATCACCACCAGGGTGATGCGCGACATCTCCTCATTAGATACGTATATAGAATGAGTGGCTTGGTGGTTCACATAGCAGGCTGCCACCAAACGTATGCGATATAATTGCACTGACAGGGAAGTAAGGCTATAATCTACACAGATGTCTTCATCATTTACCATATTCGAAGGAGAGCGGAATGAGCGACATGCAAGATAATATTTTCGGAAAGGTAAGCTCCGACCTGGACCCATTCAAAACAATTCTCAGTAAAGTACCCGGTTTCGGCGGCTATATCGAGAGACAGTCTCGCCGTGATGCAGATAAATTGCTGCGCGAGACCATCGCCAGCCGGATAGAAGAACAGTACCAGCGAGTTTCAGCTGTGCAGCGTGAATTTATCAGCAATGGCGAGATCGCATTGGTCGATGATCTCGAGGCTGCGGCACTGAAAATGCGCACTTTTGCCGACCGGATCAGGAGGGCAACCAGAGGCTACTCAGGACTTTTTGATGCGGTAAAGATAAATGAAGCTGAGCTCAACCAGCTCTACCAATACGATGCATCCATGTTGGAGCTTGTTGACGAGATCGCCCGGGCAATAGACAATGTCGAGGCATCGATCGGCAGTGACGGATTGTCGGCCTCAATCCGCCACCTGACGTCAACCACGCAAAACTGTATCGATGTATACAACCGGCGCGAGGAAGCGTTCCTGGGCAGCAGTGCTTAACCGAGTGCTAGATCAATCCGGTGGCTTGGCACCGGACAGGTTCGATAAATAGAGGAGAACTAAGATGGCAAGAGTTTTTGATGTTGTTGAATACCCAAATGAAATGCGGGATGAGATCGTTCACCGCTTTCCCGAAGAAGGGGCTGGGACCTTCCGCATCGGATCGCAGGTAATTGTCCGCGAATCGCAAACTGCAGTCTTCTTTCGTGACGGAAATGCACTGGATGTCTTTGGACCGGGGCGGCATACTATCGTCACGTACAATATCCCGCTGCTTATCAATGCCATTGGGAAGCTTTTCAATGAGCGCACCCCGTTCCCTGCTGAGGTATATTTTGTCTCGATGCGGGAATTTGCCGATAAAAAATGGGGCACCCCTCAACCGATTATCGTTCGAAACCCCAATATGGGCCTCGGCGTGGCGCTTCTCCAGGGCTTCGGCACGTACAGCTTCCAGGTACAGGACCCGCAGCAGTTTATAACCCAGATCGTTGGAACGACAGGCGCGTTCAGGACCAGCGACATTGACGCTCGGTTGCGAGCGATGCTGCTTTCGAAGCTCCAGGACCTGCTGGGAGAGACCGCAGCCAACCATGATGTTCCAGAATTAATTGGGCTGACGGAGGAGCTAGGCGCCGGCGTTCGGGCAAAAGGCCAGGATGATTTTCTGGCGCTTGGGCTGACATTGAAATCCTTCTACATTGAGAATCTGAAACCCTCCAGCAAGTCTGCCGAAGAGTTACGAGCGATGGGAATGCTGGATATGCAAACATATACCCAGCTGCAGGCTGCGGATGCGATGCGAGACGCGGCTCAGAACCCGAGTGGCGGCGCTGGACTGACAGCCGGTATCGGTGCCGGACTAGGTGTTGGGAATGTGCTCAGCCAATCCCTCTCCGGCATGACCGGCGCGAGCGCCACGGAGGGCAAACAGGCTGCGGGCAGTGCTGCTGCTGGAGAGACGCCGGCTGTTATGACACCTGCTGAAGCGGCTACTTACCTACGTGTATCAGAAGAGGATGTCATCGCGGCTATAGATGCCGGGGACTTGAAGGCTAAAAAGCTTGGCAATGCTTTCCGGATAAGCAAGGAAGCACTGGACGACTTCCTGAACAGCTAACCTGGCTCTAACCCAATCGTATAAACAGCGGGCGCTATGCCCGCTGTTTTAATTCAGAAAATATTATATTCGTTCGTAGAAGATCAATAAGGTGCTGCCATACTTACGCCGATCGAATTCAACCAAAGAGGTCAAATTCAGCTCTTCATATTCAACCGGGTGGATCTGCACGATAATCCATGCATCCGCAGACAGCCAACCTCTGCGGCTATCCAGGCTTTCTACCGCGCGCTTCCATAATCCAAGATATTGTGGAGGGGCGATATAGATGTAATCAAAGGCAAGATCGGGCTGGCTGTTTAGAAGAGTGAATGCATCCCGCTTGATGACTTCTGTATTGCCTGCCAGCCCAGTACTGGAAAGGTTGGTGCGGATTGTCTGGATTGCACGCTGGTTGGAATCCACAAAACGCACATATCTGGCCCCACGGCTGAGAGCTTCGATACCTACGCTGCCGGTACCGGCAAAAAGGTCCAGCACTGCTGTGTCTACCACGTCTCCCCCAATAATATTAAAGAGCGATTCCTTGGTGCGGTCCGTAATCGGTCGGGTGCTATCTCCGGGAACTGGACGTAATTTCCTGCCCTTCGCCTTACCGGCAATTACACGCAATCCGCTCATAACACACGTCGATCGGATATAGTTATACTTCTACGCTCTGCCGAGCGGCTATCAAATTCGCACGCGGAGTGGTTGTGAAAGTAACACAGCCCGTCCCCAAGATAAATCTTTCTCCCGCTGTCGTCTCAATCGCCTGCTTTGCTTCAGTCCTCACTTTATCTGGTGTGCCTAAGATCATGGTCTGGTCCCTGCTCAAGCCTCCACAAACCACACCCTTAAACAAGGCTTTCCCTTGCGTTAAGGTGGGTGGAGTATCCTGGTCGTGCCAGTTTATGATCGATACCGGGTAATCGACAAACCGGTCGAAGAAAATATTCTCACCATGTAAGTGCAGCATATTCAGCCAGAAATCCCCCCGGGCTTCCAATACCTTTAGATCAAAACTGCGCCCATAAGTTTCATATTCGGATGGAGCTAATAACCCATACTGAGCGTGTTGGATAGCATAAAATATCCCTTCGATGCCGGTTTCTCGAGCAGCATCGATGTAGCGAATAGTGCTTTCAGTGATCGTCCGCAGACCCTCTTGCAAAGCATCCGGGTATTGCCTCAGGTGTATTACCAGTCTTTCTCTACCGATCAGGTTTTTCGCCTGTGATAAAGGGCTGAAGATGGTCTGGATAACAGGGGTAGCCTCACCCAGCTCTCGAGTGATCATGCGTAGAGCGCGCAGAGTATTGCCAAGACTCCCCAGATCGGGATCCAGAACAGGCAGACGTGTCCAATCCTCAGGTTCTTCGATCACCTGGTGGGTATACGACCGCGTCCCTTCCGGTGCGCCCCGCCATTCATCAGATACCCCCCAGTCCTTTGCCATGTAGGACGACGCCGGAGTAACCTTGAGCAAGTCAAAATCGTAGGTGCGCTGAAAATCTATATGCGCCCCCGCGAGGGTCTCTGGATCCTGGTCGTCGACCGGAAAGTGCCGCCAAAGAGCCACCGGCACACCATCCCCTACCCCACCACTCAGGCAAGTCTCCAATCGCTGGCGATGACTGATTGTTTTGCGCATTATTTACGCTTCCAGATCTCTTTTTCCAGATCCCAGTCTCCGCTGAGCAGCTGGTTGATATGCCCTTGCGCGAGCCGTTTCAGCATTTCGGCACGTATCCTGTCCTCCACCTGGTGGTCAGCGATCAATTCCAGGACTTTTTCGAAGCTCTTGACACACTCCTGCCGACGGTCCTGCGCCTTCAGCGCCAGACCTAGTCCATAGTACGCCTCAACAGACTTTGGGTCGAGGTCTATCGCCTGGCGGAACGCCTTTTCGGCTTCATCCAATTTCCCTTCCCCTTTTAATACCCAACCTCCACTGATAAATTCGGCAGTTGATTGGGGTGCAACATGTACTGCAGCCGGTTCTGGCGTATTGGCTACCATTGGGACCTCCATATAAACATTTATATAAATGGGTTGTAGACCTATTTACTATTCCCTTGTAATGCAGTTTGTTGAGCCTGTAGTATTTCCTTATCTTCGGCTTGCTGCTGTTCAATATAATCAGTGATGAAGCCAGACCGCCGCAAGCGCAACGACATCAACGCTACTTCCTGGATATCCTCTTTAGTAACCATCGCGCGTGCGTCAGCAGCTGCATGTGCACGCGCAGATTCAAACAGTGTGATTTCTGCTCTCAATGAATCAATTTTTAAGCCGTTGATTAATTCAAGTCCAATGCGGGCTACATCATCAGGGAGCACAACCTTATTCACAATCTCCCGAGCTGCCTGGATTTCAGCCTTTGCAACATCGGTTTCAACCTGATATTCCTCGATTGTATAGCGCCGGTTTGTGAGATATGTGTGTACCCTTTTGTAGGCTTCAAGCCTTTCATCGATGTCTTCCAACCCGCGAACGACTACGCGCAACCCAAAGCGGTCCTGTATCTGTGGTCGCAAATGTCCCTCTTCAGGATTCATCGACCCGATCAAAACAAATCGGGACCAATACGTTGCGGCAATCGGTCCACGCCTTACTGTGAAATAGCCTTGAGTAGATGCATCCAGCAATGCATCCACGACATTGTCTGCCAGCATGTTAACCTCATCTACGTACAACAAGTTGCGGTCAGCATGCGCCAGCAACCCTCTCTTCAACCGCATCCGGTCATGCGCGGCAGCTCGTTCATCCAGCCCTCCGATGACATCTCCCAACTGCGAATTCAGCGGTAGTTCCACCAGCCGTACAGGATCAAGCTTGACCAGCGGCATCCCTTCGGCAAATCTACGGGCGCAGTCCGGACAGACGGAATCAACCCCTGCACTCTCGATATCCTCCGGGAGACAGCCATAATAGCACAGACTGCGCGATACCATAGGTAAGAGATGGATGAGGCTCCGCACTGCGGTAGTCTTGCCGGTACCCCGTGGACCGACCAGCAGCACGCCTCCGATTGCGGGGTTAATCAATGAGAGCAGCAGTGCCAGCTTCATCTCCCGCTGACCAACTAAAGCCAGGAAAGGGAACGGCAGGATCTCAGCGATTCCAGAATCTTCTGATAATTCCGGAGAGTATTCACCACGTCCCGTGACGCGATCCAATAGATCCTTCAATGATCGCACCTGGGTTGCAACCACCGTCTCCTGTATCTGGTCCGGACTTACGACAGGGTTATTGGTTTTTGTTTCCTCTTCGTTCATGGGATATCACTCTACCTGTCTCATATAAAGACACCGGTAAGCTAATTATACACAAGCAAAAGGAGGCATGAGGCTGTCGCGATTTTTAGGCACCTACATCGCTGTAGGTCCAAATACGATTGACAAAAAAATTCCAAAACATCACGACGATGATCGCTACAGCCAATGCGAGATTATGCGCTAAAAATTCGGGGGATACCATCCGCAAGTTTAACGCATTAAACCAGCGGGTGAATAAGCGCTCGAAAAGCACGAATATGGGAGTCCTGATCGCCAGTCCAATCACACTGATAAAAGTAAACTCGATCAATTGTCTCGACACCGGTTTCGAGCGAGAGTCTGGATATGTCCAATAACGGTTCCAGGTAAAATTGCTGGCTACAGCTGCGATGAAAGAGATTACGCTCGCTGCAACTGCAGGGACCAAAAAGATTCCGGACAGAAGATTGAAAACGCCAAAATCAATAACTGCTCCGATTACTCCAACGATTGCGAAACGGATAAACCTGCCCCGCTCTTTGGTGTTGGTGAAGATCAGTGTCATACTATTCAATGCCCAATATCCCCCTGAAATATGGGATCGTCTGGGCAATTCCATCTCCCAGACTGACCATCGGTTGCCAGCCTAGAAAGTCCTGAGCACGCTGGATGTCAGGTCTCCTCTGCTGCGGGTCGCCCTCGCCGCGCTGCTCTGTATTGAATACAATCCCCCCCTGGTTGTCCACCATCTCATTGATCGTCTCGGCAAATTCAAGGATGGATGTTTCAACAGGGTTGCCGATATTAACCGGCTGGTGCACAGCTGAATGCAGCAGCCTTACAATTCCATCTATAAGGTCGTCCACGTAACAAAAGCTGCGAGTTTGCGAGCCATCCCCATAGACTGTAAGCGGTTCCCCCAGCAGGGCTTGCTTCAGGAAATTCGGCACAACGCGGCCGTCATCGATACGCATCCGTGGGCCATATGTGTTGAATATTCGTACAATACGTGTATCAATGTCATGGAAGCGATGATATGCCATTGTCAGTGCTTCAGCGAATCGTTTAGCCTCATCATATACCGAGCGAGTCCCGATCGGATCTACATGCCCCCAGTAGCTTTCCGTTTGCGGGTGTTCCAGCGGATCACCATAAATTTCGCTGGTGGACGCCAGCAAGAACCGGGCTGCATGTGCACGTGCGACGCCGAGAGAGTTATGCGTCCCTAAAGCGCCGGCCTTCATCGTTTGAATGGGCAAGTTGACATATCCATATGGAGAGTTTGGATTTGGGCTTGCCGGTGACGCGAAGTGCAGAACGGCATCGATCTTCCCAGGCACAAAAATAAAGTCGGACACATCGTGTCGAATAAATGAAAACCGCTCGTGCCCGGACAAATGGGCCAGGTTATTGGGGTTGCCGGTGATAAAGTTATCCATCCCAACCACAAAATGGTCATCTGCCAGCAAACGATCGCATAGATGAGAGCCAAGAAAACCTGCCGCTCCTGTAATTAATATCCGCATAGCGTATCCCCTGATGAATTAGTTTTTTTGGGAAGGGATGATTATCTCCAGTCTATTCTGGTGACCAGCCCGTCCCCTGTAATCTGTCTTGGCAGCTCAATCCCCAGGGGATCCAGCAGCCATATATTTCCCTCATAAATCACTGCAAGCCAAAACCCTACTGTATCCTCCAGATCATCTGGCGACCAGACCACGATTTGCGGCTCCAGACCTTGTTCACCTTCAGGTGGGTATAGCACACTTCGATTGGATCCATCCCTGTCCATTACGACCAATCGATAACGGCTATTCTCACTCTGGTTTGGAAAGATCGCCTGAAGGTATGCCACCAGAAAGCTGTACTCTCCCGAATCCAGCTCCCGTCCCGGAGAGACCGCTGGATAGACAAACATTCCCGTCTGTGGAACGACGCGTATCCGCTCTCCGGTTTCCAGCACAACCCCAGTGAGATCAAATTCGGGCGACTCCTCCGGCTGAGTTGAACCCGAGGGCGCGTAGTGATCCGCCAGAAAGATCGATTGACCATCCGCTCCCCATTGGAAACCAGGCACCCATGCCCAATCTCCACCAGTCTGTACCGGAAGGATGTCCAGGAGCGGGATCAATGTGCCGTCATCCATATTCACCAGCCCTATTCCATCTGGACGGGCATATGCAACTCGGTCGCCATCAGGCTCTAAGGCATAATTGGTACCCCACCAACCGTACACACCGCCCGAGTTCGCATCTACGTATACTTTCCAGCGCGAAACCCATCCGCTTTGGCTGAAGCTGAGGACGTTCAGATCGTTGTTCGCCTGCCAACCTGGTGCAGTAGGCCGTGGCTCAACCGTCGAGAAGATCACCTTATCGTTCTTGGGGTCCGGCATCCAATCGGCAAAATGGATAATGTTGTTCACCTGTAAGTCATATAATTCTACAGGCTCTTTGTCCAGATCCGCCGCCCACAAGCTGTTAATCTGCTCTTCCTCACTTGACGCTCTGGTAAACAAAAGTCTTGATCGGTCATCTGACAGCTTAAATATCCGTCCATCCAGGTCCCCGGTCACGACGATGGCTTTTCGATTTCCTGTGTTCTGATCCATGATCCAGGCATTGCCCGCCAGCAAGTACGCAATTCTACCAGGAATCTTTACTGGCACGAAGGGAGTCTGGATGCCAACCATTAAGATCTCCGGTATAGCTTCCTGCACGATGATCGACCGCACGGGAAATCTGGACACCTCAAGATCGTTCTCGTATACCTGGCGGTACGTGATTTCCAGCACCCCATTCACCCCGCTCTGTGCGATTAATGTCTCCTGATTGGCCAGTGACTCCGTCTGGAGCACCTGTTTTTCAAAGGGTATAGTTTCCTCTTCGACAAAAAACTCTTCTCTCACCCGCACAACCTCAACCTGATCCCCATCGGCCAAAATTGTGAACGCAGGCGGCTCAACCCGGTCCAGATATTCCAGGGAAATGTTGGCTTTATCCAGAGCCTGTTGGACGGTGCTGCCAGGTGGCAGTTGGAGAGGGTATTGTTCTCCATCTACAGATATGCTCACTGTGTTATTAATTTGGGTGGCCGGGGGTGATGAACAGGCTGCCAAACTCAGCAGAAGCAGTAATCCGGATAACAATCTCAAGCGGAGGCTGGGATGGTATAATCTCATTTTGAAGCAAATTTTATCATAGCATGGGCAACACTATTCACACCAGCACAGACCTCAACCTCTCCGCACGAATAGAAGCACTTCTTTTTGTCGCATCAGGAGCTATTTCGATTGCGCAGTTGGCTGCTGCTTTGGAACTGCCCGCAGGAGAGATCGAAACAGGTCTGTCTGAGCTTGAGAATGCTTATCTCAACCATCGTATAGACCGCGGCCTTCGGTTGCAGCGCCACCAAGGGAGGGTCCAGCTTACAACTGCCGGTGAAGCCACCGATGTGATTGAAAGATTTTTAGGTTTGGAATCTGCCTCGCGATTGAGTCGTGCGGCGCTGGAAGCCCTGGCAATAATCGCCTATAAAGAGCCTGCCACCCGCCCATACATCGATTCGATACGGGGTGTAAACAGTGATGGTGTGCTCAAGAGCCTGTTAAGTAAAGGTTTGATACAGGAAGTGGGCCGTGCCGAGTCTCCTGGCAGACCAATTCTCTACAGCACAACACCGGATTTTCTACAGCACTTTGGGCTGTCTTCGTTAATCGAGCTACCTCCATTAGAACCAGAAAAGAGTGAGGCAGATGAGATCCAAGAAGATATGGGTGAAAATTTCCACATGCCAAATGATTCCCCGCAAGATAACGATGGGATTACTGGCGGATCATCATAAGACCGAATATTAATTTCGATGGGTGAGAGATTACAGAAAATCATGGCACGCGCCGGGATAGGATCTCGGCGATCGTGTGAGGCGATAATTGCAGAAGGCAGGGTCACAGTCAACGGGAAAATTGCTGCACTGGGCATGAAAGCTGACCCAGGCAAAGATCGCATCCTGGTGGATGGCAAACCTATCAGCCCTGGACAATCTCTGGTGTATATCGCCCTGAATAAACCACGCGGGGTATTATCGACCGTTGGAACGGACGACCAAAGGAAGACAGTATGTGACCTGGTGCCGATCCCTGAAAGAGTTTTTCCGGTAGGTCGTCTGGATGTAGACAGCGAAGGGCTCATACTGCTGACAAATGACGGCGAGCTTACCAACCGTCTAACCCACCCTCGTTATGGACACGAAAAAGAATACCGCGTTCTGGTTGCCCGGCGACCAGATGATGAACAGCTGGCTGCATGGCGCAGGGGTGTCGTGCTATCAGACGGATACCGTACTGCACCTGCCAGTGTGCATGTCGAATCAAATTTTGGAAAGGGCACCTGGCTGCGGATAATTATGCGGGAGGGTCGAAAACGACAGATCAGAGAGACCGGCTCACAGATAGGTCTGCCGGTAGTCCGCATTATCCGCGTGCGTATTGGCTCTCTGCATTTAGGCAGCTTGAAACCTCGCCAGTGGCGGTACCTAGCATTTGACGAAGTGAAAGCACTGCCCGGGGAAACCAAGGGGGCAAGATAGTCTGCGCGTGGGGATGTCCTGCCTGATATAGCTGATAATTACGTGATAGCAATGTTGCCATTATAATAAACTGAGCAAGGATCATACATGCAAGAGCCATCACCTGTCCGTTCAACCTGGTTAGAGCGCCCCATATCATCCTACATAAAGTTTGATTGGGAGACCGTAATATTCGGTCTTCTCCTGGTCCTGGCAGTGCTCACCCGCTTCTATGACCTCGATTCTCGGGTCATGAGCCATGATGAGACATCTCATGTGTATTTCTCCTGGTTGTTCAACCAGGGCAGAGGGTATTCCCATGACCCAGTGACGCATGGCCCACTGCAGTTCCACCTGGTTGCATTATCGTACTTCATGTTCGGGGATAACGATTTCACAGCGCGCATCCCGGCTGCTCTGTTCAGCATCGCCAC
Source organism: Chloroflexota bacterium (assembly GCA_032124675.1). GTDB lineage: Bacteria > Chloroflexota > Anaerolineae > Anaerolineales > UBA4823 > JAQBDA01. Next base: position 8,540 of record JAQBDA010000043.1, on the reverse strand, counting down.
GATTGCCTTCATGTGGAATTACCGCCGCCTGCTCGGGCGCAGCGGAGCGATTATTGCAGCGATCCTTTTACTGATCTCACCCTATCTCCTGTATTATGGTCGTTATGTACGCAACGAAGCTTTCGTTGCATTTTTTGGCGTTGTAACCATCTGGGCAATCCTGCGCTATCTCGAATCAGGCGCTCACCGATATCTCTACTGGCTTACGGCAATAACCGCGCTGCATTTTACCGCCAAGGAGACATCCTTTATATACACAGCTCAAGCGATGATCTTCCTGGCTTTGTACCTGGTTTATCGGCTTACCAGGCAGCCATGGGCAAAGCTCCAGATGAGTCGTCGATTTGTGATTGCACTAATGCTAGGCATCCTGTTGATCTCGGCAGGTGGATTCTTGATGATCAGCTCCGCAGGTCCACCGACACCTGCAGTCACAGAATCTCCGATTCCAGAGGTCAGCACTCCAGATGGCACCGGGACAAATCCTGCACGGGGATTTGCCATCCCGGTCATGGCGCTGGGCGGTTTAGCATTTGCAGCAGCAGTGTACTTTGCTGTGTCGGGTTTCACCTGGGCAAGGTTACGTACAGAACGCTCATTCGGCGCTCTGCTCATCCTGACCACCATGGTGCTGCCTATGCTATCATCATTCCCGGTCAAATTGATGGGCTATAACCCAATTGATTACAACGACTCCCAGGTCCGTCTGCTTAATGGTATTTTTATCGCGGCCTTTTCGCTGGCTTCAATCACCATCGGGCTGCTGTGGAACCGGCGTTTGTGGTTGATCAACGCGGCGATCTTCTACGGGATTTTCATCGTTTTTTATACCAGCATATTTACGAATGGATTCGGTTTCATTACAGGTCTGGTGGGCTCGTTAGGCTACTGGCTGGAACAGCAGGGTGTAAATCGGGGCAGCCAGCCGTGGTATTACTACGCAGTCGTACAAATACCCATCTACGAGTATCTACCAGCGTTGGGGACCTTACTCACTATAATCTTTGGTCCCCGGCTGATCCGGGCAGCCAAATCCCGGCAGGGCACACCCGATACCCAGGATACAGAGGTAGTATTACCCCAATCCGGCAGCGATGCTGTCAGCGAGCGGGAACAATGTCCGCAACCTGAAACAACTGTCTCTCTCTTGATATTCTGGAGCATCACCAGCCTTTTGGCATATACCGTTGCGGGTGAAAAAATGCCTTGGCTGACAGTGCATATCGCCTTACCGATGATCCTGACTACAGCCTGGTTCATGGGTCAGCTAATTGACACGGCGGATTGGGGAGCATTCCGGCGCAACAACGGCGTCCTGGCGGTCCTCCTGCTGCCCGTATTCTTCTTGAGTCTATCTGGCACTCTGGGTTCAATACTGGGAGTGAACCCACCCTTCCAGGGCAAGGAGCTGGAACAGCTGCGCGCAACCAGCACATTCATCACTTCACTGCTGGTTGCTATTGCCAGTGGAGCCGCGATTGGTTATCTGGTCAGGCACTGGTCAACCCAGTTGATGGGTCGAGTCCTGACACTTGGGGTCTTCACACTGGCAGGGATCCTCACTGCGAGGACCGCCCTGACCGCCTCATTCATCAATTATGATAACGCCAATGAACTGCTGGTATATGCCCATTCTGCCAGCGGTTCCAAGATCGCTCTATCCCAGATCGAAGAGATATCACGCCGCACCACAGATGGACTGGCACTGCGGGTTGCCTATGATAACGAATCTACCTACCCTTTCTGGTGGTATCTCAGGAATTTCACTAACCAGGACTATTACGCCAGTGCCCCATCTCGCGCACAGCGCGATGCTCCGATCATCCTGGTTGGCGAAGGCAATTACGGCAAGATCGAGCCCGTCGTCGGTCAGGCATATAACCGTTTTGACTATATCCGCATTTGGTGGCCGAATCAAGATTATTATGATCTGACATGGGAGCGCATCCTGGATGCAGCCCTCAATCCCCAGATGCGGGCCGCATTATTCAAGATCTGGTTGGACCGCGATTACACCCTCTACGGCGAGGTTGCTAACAAAGATATGAGCTTCCCAAACTGGTACCCCGCCAGCCGCATGCGGCTCTATATTCGCAAGGATATTGCTAACAGCCTGTGGAATTATGGCGTGTCCGCCGTCCCAGAAGAGGTTGTTGCCGACCCGTATGAAGGCAAACAGATCGTTGTATCTGCAGACCGTGTGATCGGTGGACCGGGATTTGAGCCCGGGCAGTTCCAGAAACCGCATGGCATTGCCATCGCTCCAGATGGCAGCCTTTACATTGCGGATAGCAATAACCACCGCATTCAGCATCTGGATGCTGATGGGAACGTGCTGCATACCTGGGGCAGCTTTGCAGACTCGAGCAAGGGAGATGCTCCGGGAGGGACGTTCTTCGAACCATGGGGTATCACGGTTGGATCTGATGGAGCCGTGTATGTGGCCGACACCTGGAACCACCGCATCCAAAAATTCTCGCCAGAAGGTGAATTCCAGACCATGTGGGGATACTTCGGACAGGCTGAAGCCCCGGATGCCTTGTGGGGGCCCCGAGACATAAAAGCGTCTCAGGATGGCGTTATTTACGTATCAGACACAGGGAATAAGCGCATCGTGTTATTCGATTCGGAAGGCAACCCCATTTCGGAATTCGGTGATGCTGGCCTCTCATCCGGTCAATTCGACGAACCGGTTGGTATTGCCATAGACACTGAAAGTCGTGTCTTCGTAGCAGACACGTGGAACCAGCGTATACAGTCATTCAGCTCCAATGTGGATTTCAATTATGAACCACTGAACAGCTGGGATGTTGTCGGATGGTATGGACAATCCTTGGACAATAAGCCGTATTTAGCGGCTGATTCTCAAGATTATATCTACGCCACCGATCCAGAGGGCTACCGCGTGCTGCAATTCACCTCCCAAGGTGATTTTGTACGCTTCTGGGGCGATCTCTCCAGTGGTCCTGAGGGATTTGGTCTAGTGGGTGGTATTGCAGTAGATGCACAGGATGGCATATGGGTCAGTGATCCAGGGAATAACCGGATCATGCATTTTACACTGCCCCCGCCATAAAGATCACATGCATATCGCCTTTTTCACAAATACCTATCACCCATTTGTCAGCGGAGTGGTTCGCTCCATCGGATCATTCCGTAAAACACTATCCGATTCAGGGCACAATGTTTTTATATTCGCACAACATGTTGATGATTATGTAGACAAAGAGCCATTTATCTTCCGCTACCCCTCCTTCAATATTTCCTGGCCTACAGACTTCCATGCGGTAATACCAATATCGTCGTTTGTCGATAACCTGATCCCCTCGCTCAAGCTGGATGTTATCCATGCTCACCATCCAGTGGTATTGGGTAAGACTGCGGCATCCAAGGCTGCTGAGCTGAAAATACCTCTGGTGTTTACGTTTCACAGTCAGTATACCGAGTACACACATTACCTGCCTCTAAACCAGGAGACGATCCAGGATTTTATTAAAGATCTGATCGATACTCGTCTGGTAGAATTTATGGAGAAATGTCACCATATAGTGGTGCCGTCAGCCAGTATGCTTAAACTGCTGGAAGAAGTATTTGGTCTGAAGGACAGAGTGAGTGTTGTACCGACGGGCATCGATCTGAAGCGCTTCGAGAACGCAGACGGGGGTAATGTTCGTAAACGGCTTGGATGGGAAAATGATATTGTCTTGATCTCCATTGGGAGGCTTGGACCAGAGAAAAACTGGAAGACACTCCTGGATGCCTGTGCGCCAGTCATCCGTGCTCATCCAAAATTCCGGGTGGCGATAATCGGTGATGGGTTAGACCGGGATAAGCTTATCAAGTACACGAAAAAGCAGGGAACAGCCGGGCGGGTTGATTTCCTCGGCACGATTCCATATGACCAAATACCTGAATACTTGAAAGCAGCAGATATATTCGGTTTCGCATCTGTTGCCGAAACCCAGGGGTTGGTAACAATGGAAGCAGTGGCAGCTGGTTTGCCGGTCGTAGCTGTAGATGCGGTCGGCACGCGGGATAATGTTGAGCAAAATGCTCAAGGGTTATTGACATCCAACGATAGTAATGACCTTTCTCAGGCCATTCAACGCCTGGTCGATGATTCCACTTTACGAAATCAATTCTCCGCCTCCGCGAAAAGTCGGGCTCGAGAATTCGACATGACCGTCCAGGCAGATAAACTTATCACTGTTTACGAGCAGGCCATCAACGATCAACAGCACGGAAGAACTGTGAGGTTAACCCGTGCTCGGAAGCTTGCTTCTCTCAGCGACTATATCAAATTTCTGACATTGCAATTCGAGTAGACAAGAGTAAACCTTACATGCAACATAATTTCAATCCGGAGAGACAAGCTGCATGAAACTTCACGAGTACCAATCAAAAAAAATATTTTCCAGATTCAATATCCCGATCCCAAAAGGTAGAGTTACGACAACCGCTAACGAAGCCCGCCAGATCGCCGACGAGCTTGGCGGTCGTGTTGTAATAAAGTCGCAGGTCCTGGTTGGCGGTCGCGGCAAAGCTGGCGGAATAAGGCTCGCTAAAAGCTCAAAAGAATCTGAGGAAATTGCCTCCCAGATCCTGGCAATGGAGATAAAAGGGCTCCCAGTCCGAAAAGTTTTGGTAGATGAAGCGGCCAATATCGAAAAAGAGATCTACCTTGGCATCACAAACGACCGCGCCGCAAGAAAACCTGTCATGATGGCCTCATCAGCGGGTGGTGTAGAAATCGAAGAGATTGCCCGCGAGACACCGGAGAAGATTATAAGGGCACATATCGATCCCTTGATGGGTCTAAGAGAATACCAGGCGCGTGATATTGCAGTGGGGATCGACCTGCCGCGCGATCATTGGCGTACCTTCGTCCAGATTGCTCGAGGTCTTTGGGAAGCCTATCAGGGCTGCGATGCGACTCTGGCCGAGATAAACCCCCTCGTGATTACTACGGAAAATCAGCTGCTAGCGGTTGACGGCAAGATGATCATCGATGACAACGCCCTCTACCGGCACCCAGACCTGGCAGAGATGCGAGATCTGGATGTGGAGGAACAATCTGAGATTGAAGCCCGCAAATACGGGCTCTCATATATCAAATTGGATGGCAATATCGGCTGTATGGTAAACGGAGCTGGCCTGGCAATGACCACCATGGATATCATCAAAATCTTCGGTGGTGAGCCAGCTAATTTCCTGGATATCGGTGGTGGAGCAGGAGCAGACAAAGTTGCTGCCGCTTTACGGATCATCCTCTCCGATTCTAAAGTAAATGCCGTATTAATCAATGTCTTCGGTGGTATCACGCGCGGCGATGAAGTTGCCCGGGGAATATTGGCTGCCCTCGATGAGATTAGGACAGATATTCCGATGGTCATACGCCTGGTCGGAACCAACGCAAATGAAGGACGCCAAATTCTTGCGGAAGCAAGCATGATCACCGCCGAAACACTCGCTGGAGCAGCTCAGAAAGCTGTCGCAATCAGCGATGGACAATAATTCAGGATATGAAGAAAAATGAGCATATTTATTAATACCAGCACACGACTATTGGTTCAGGGGATCACTGGCAACGAAGGGCTGTTCCATACCCAACAGATGGCAGCTTACGGCACCCAAGTTGTCGCTGGGGTAACGCCAGGAAAGGGCGGAGAATGGGTGCTGGATGGCAAGATACCAGTATTCGACTCGGTAAAAATTGCAGTTGATGCAACCGGGGCGAATACCAGCGTCATCTTTGTCCCTGCCAGATTCGCCGCAGATGCGATCTTCGAAGCCGCAGACGGTGGAATATCTCTGATCGTATGTATTACAGAGGGTATTCCAGTCCAGGATATGATGAAAGTGCGTAATTATCTGGACCAGAGAGATATACGGCTTGTTGGTCCTAATTGCCCGGGTTTGCTTACCCCTGGAGAATCGAAAGTCGGAATAATCCCTGGAGACATCACCAAATCCGGGAATGTCGGGGTTGTATCGAGGTCAGGCACACTCACTTATGAGGTACTGTATGCCCTGATGATCAATGATCTGGGTGTAAGTACCTGTGTCGGCATCGGTGGAGACCCGATAAATGGCACGAATTTTATCGACTGCCTTCAGTTGTTCGAAGAAGACCCACGTACGGATAAAGTGGTATTAATTGGGGAGATCGGCGGTACCGACGAGGAAAAGGCCGCCGAATTCATCGCCGACAGAATGACCAAGCCTGTCGTAGGATTTATTGCCGGCCGTACTGCACCTCCCGGAAAACGTATGGGGCACGCCGGGGCGATCGTGGAAGGCAGCTCCGGTCTGGCATCAGACAAGATCAAAGCTCTAGAATCGGTGGGAGTGCGTGTTGCGATCCATCCGGAAGAGATCCCCAACTTTCTGATTTAGTACAGCCAGGAACACCACAGAAAATCCTTCCCTTTGGTTTCATCCGGGAAGGATTATTCCAGTCACCAAGCCGATTAAACACAAAGAGGTGTAGTATTTGCTACCCCTCCTTTGGTCCGATGCAGTTAACTCTTACCCCATGTGTGTGTCGATATAATCGACAGCTTCACCTACTGTGGTAATTTTTTGTGCGTCTTCGTCTGATATTTCTCCGCCGAATTTGTCTTCAAATGCCATGATCAACTCGACCAGATCCAACGAATCCGCTTCGAGCTCTTCACGAAATCGAGCCTCGCGAGTTACCTTTTCTTCATCGACGCCAAGTAAATCTATGATGATTCCTTTGATCTCATCGTAGGTTTCAGCCATTTATAGTTACCTCCCGAAAGAATTGTTGCATATTTGCGCCAATTGTAACCACGGTGCTAAATATGTCAAGACTGTATTATACCGCTTTATTGACAGGCGAATATTCGGCTGGTAATATTGCTTCAATTGACAGGAACACCATCCAATGGCAAAAGTTACGCAGACCAGCTCTCGTAAGGCTGATCATATCCGGATAAACCTGGAGGAGGATGTCGCTTCAGCTCTTAACACTGGATTCGAGCGATTCCAATTCGTCCACCAGGCGCTGCCAGAGATTAACCTTGAAGATATCGACCTGACCCAGGACCTGTTTGGCTGCCGGCTTCGATCTCCATTACTCATCTCGTCGATGACCGGGGGAACTCACGAGGCGAAACAGATAAATTTGACATTGGCCGAGGCTGCAGAAGAAACCGGTGTAGCAATGGGTTTGGGTTCTCAGCGAGTCGCTATCGAAAATCCCGAGCTGTCAGCCTCATTCCAGGTTCGGAGAGTGGCGCCAAACATCCTGCTCTTTGCCAATCTAGGCGCCATCCAGCTAAACTACGGGTATGGCATCGATGAATGTCGCAGGGCGGTTGAGATGGTCGAGGCAGACGCACTGATTCTGCATCTTAATGCGCTCCAGGAAGCAGTTCAACCCGAGGGGAACACCCGGTTTGCAGGTCTGGCAAATAAGATTGAGCAGATTTGTAAAAAACTGCCGGTACCTGTAATAGCAAAAGAAGTCGGTTGGGGGATATCGAGTGAGACTGCACAGCGGCTGTCTAACGCCGGAGTGGCTGCGATCGATGTTGCCGGTGCAGGTGGCACCTCTTGGTCGCAAGTTGAAATGCATCGGTCAACAAACCAGAGCCAGGCACGTCTGGCGGCAGCATTTATCGATTGGGGCATATCCACAGCAGACTCGATCCAGCTCGTGCGCCGTGCCGCTCCATACCTGCCAGTTTTCGCCTCCGGCGGCATACGCACTGGTATTGAGATTACCAAATCTATATCGTTGGGAGCATCTCTTGGTGGGATGGCGAGTCCTTTTCTAAAGGCTGCTGCAATCTCTACAGAGGCAACAATTCAAACCATACAAGAGATCACCCGCGAAATACAAGTTTGTATGTTTGCTGTTGGGGCGAAGAATATAAATGACTTACAAAACACTCCTCTGAAGAAGGTTTGACTTATGGCACCTTCGGCTTTATCAGACATGATGTTATCGGCAATTGAGGAAGAACTGCATTGTGTTGTAGATAATGCTGGTATTTCCCAACCAGGTGGCTTATACCCTATGATGGCCTATCATATGGGGTGGGAAGGCACAAGCGTAGCAGGGAAGCGTATTCGCCCACTACTTCTACTGCTTACGACATCGGCTGCGGGCGGCACTTGGGAAAATGCCTTACCAGCCGCAGCAGCCGTGGAGCTGATCCATAATTTTTCTTTGATCCATGATGACATCGAAGATAACAGCCCTTTGCGACGAGGCAGGCCCACAGTATGGAACCGTTGGGGCATTCCGCTGGCAATCAATGCTGGTGATGCAATGTTTTCCCTGGCACATTTATCAATTCTACGCTTACAGGAGAATATCGATTGTGATTTGGTGCTGAAAGCCGCACAGATATTACAAGATACCTGCCTCAACTTAACCAAAGGTCAGCATCTGGATATGCTGTTTGAGAACCAAAACGACATATCCCTCGACGACTACTGGCAGATGGTGTCCGGGAAGACCGCCAACCTGTTGTCTGCTGCGACAGAGCTTGGTGCCGTCATCGCTT
>JAQBDA010000042.1:0-27576 GCA_032124675.1 Chloroflexota bacterium | reverse complement strand
GCCTATTGAATAATCTTGGTGATCACGCCGGCGCCGACCGTGAGACCACCTTCGCGGATCGCAAACTTCGATCCCTGTTCCAACGCCACCGGCACGATCAGCTCCACTTCCAGGTTCACACTGTCCCCTGGCATCACCATCTCAACACCTTCCGGCAGCTGGATCGTCCCCGTCACATCCATCGTCCGCACGAAGAACTGCGGCCGATACCCGCTGAAGAACGCCTTGTGCCTGCCCCCTTCGTCTTTCCTCAGCACGTACACTTCGCTCATGAACTTCGTGTGCGGCGTGATGCTCTTCGGGATCGCTATCACCATCCCGCGCTCCACGTCCGTCCGGTCGATGCCCCTCAGCAGCAGCCCGCAGTTGTCCCCGGCCATCCCCGTATCCAGCGACTTGTGGAACATCTCCACTCCCGTCACCACCGAGCTCTGCGACTTCTCCTGCAGCCCTATGATCTCGACCGCATCTCCTACCTTGATCCTGCCCCGGTCCACTCGCCCTGTCACCACCGTCCCGCGTCCCTTGATCGAGAATACGTCCTCTACTGGCATCATGAACGGCTTGTCCACTTCTCTCACCGGCTCCGGTATGTATTCGTCCACCACTCTCATCAGCTCTTTGATGCTCTCGTACTCCGCCGCATTCGGATCTGTCGAGCTGCTCTGCAATGCTTCCAGTGCACTCCCTCTCACGATCGGCGTCTCGTCTCCCGGAAATCCATACTCGCTCAGCAGCTCCCTCAGCTCCAACTCCACCAGCTCCAGCAGCTCCTCATCGTCCATCATGTCTACTTTGTTCAGGTACACCACGATCGCTGGCACTTCCACCTGCCGCGCCAGCAGCACGTGCTCGCGCGTCTGCGGCATCGGCCCGTCCGGCGCCGCTACCACCAAGATCGCCCCGTCCACCTGCGCCGCTCCCGTGATCATGTTCTTGATGTAGTCCCGGTGCCCTGGCATGTCCACGTGCGCATAGTGCCGGTTGTCCGTCTCGTACTCCACGTGCGCTATGTTGATCGTGATCCCGCGCGCCTTCTCCTCCGGCGCATTGTCGATCGAGTCAAACGGCCGGTACTCCCCCATCCCCTGCATATTGCACCACTTCGTGATCGCGGCCGTCAACGTCGTCTTCCCGTGGTCGATGTGCCCCATCGTCCCTACGTTCATGTGCGGCTTCGTCCGCTCAAATTTCTGCTTCGCCATAAATGCTCTCCTTAGAGTATTCTAGTGCACATCTAATAAGTCAGAATGACAAATTGGCGATCCGTTCACACGCCAATAATCGCTCTCGCCACATTCTCTGCAACGCGAGCATAATGATCAAACTCCATGGTAAATACACCTCGTCCCTGGGTTGCAGAGCGCAGGTCGGTTGCGTACCCAAACATCTCAGCCAGGGGGACCATGGAACTCACAGCCTGTGCATTACCAGGACGGATTTCCATACCTAAAATCTCACCACGTCGGGCGTTCAACTGCCCTATAATCTCGCCCAGATATTCCTCCGGTCCGACAACCTCAACTTTCATGATCGGTTCCTGAAGCACCGGCGCGCCTTTATGCACACCATCTTTGAATGCCATCGAACCTGCGATTTTGAAGGCCATCTCATTCGAGTCTACTTCGTGGAATGATCCGTCGTAGAGCCGCACCAGGATATCAGTGACCGGGTAGCCTGCGATAACGCCAGCTTCCGCCGATTCACGCATACCCTTCTCGATAGGCGAGATGTATTCCTTGGGGATTACACCACCGATGATATCATTCACGAAAACAATACCGCTGCCCGGTTCACCGGGCAGCATTTCAAGCACAACGTGCCCATATTGGCCTCGCCCGCCGGTCTGCTTTACATAGCGAGCTTCTGCCTTGCTCACAGGAAGAGTGATTGATTCCCGGTAGGAGACCTGGGGACGACCTACGCGAGCCTGTACACGGAACTCCCGCAGCATACGGTCGACCAGTACTTCGAGGTGCAGCTCGCCCATGCCTGAGATGATCGTCTGCCCGGTATCTTCATCGCCACGCACCCGAAAAGTTGGGTCTTCTTCTGACAGTTTGCGCAGCGCATCGGACATTTTATCCTGATCGGCGGATGTCTTGGGTTCGATCGCCACCGAGATGACCGGCTCTGGAAATGTGATGTTTTCCAGCAGTACAGTATTCGAAGCATCGCACAGGGTATCCCCCGTAAATGAGTTCTTCAAACCCAGGACTGCGCCGATATCGCCGGCCATAACCTCACTGATATCCTCACGCCGGTCAGCATACATGCGCAGAAGGCGCCCAATCCTCTCCCGGGACTCTTTGGCCGAATTATAGACCGTCGTCCCCTGAGTAAGCTTGCCTGAATAAACACGGATGTACGCCAGCCGGCCAACGTATGGATCGGTTACGATCTTGAAGACCAGAGCACTCAGAGGTGCGTCGTCATCAGGTGGGCGGTCGACCATTTCACCGGTACGCGGGTTCTCCGCTTGCACAGGCGGCATTTCGGCGGGCGAAGGGAGATATTCCACCACTGCATCCAGCAATGGCTGCACGCCTTTGTTGCGCAGCGAGCTGCCGCAGAAAACCGGGGTAGCCTTGCCTGAGATCACCACCTGCCGCAGAGCTGACTTCAGCTCTTCGATGCTGATCTCCTCTCCCTCCAGATACTTCAGCGTGAGCTGATCGTCTGTCTCAGCGATCTGTTCGATCATACGATCACGCATCTCGGCTGCTTGTTTTCGCAAGTCGAGCGGGATGTCGGTTTCCTTGGGCTCTTTACCTAAATCATCTTCCCAGATGATCGCTTTGTTAAGGATCAAATCTACGGCGCCTTTGAAATTAGCCTCAGTCCCAATTGGAAGCTGTACAGCAATCGGGTTAGCTCCCAGGCGCTGGCGTATCATTTCAATCGTCCGCTCGTAGGAGGCGCCCACCCGGTCCATCTTGTTCACAAAGCAGATCCTTGGCACTTCGTACCGGTCTGCCTGCCGCCATACTGTTTCGCTCTGCGGTTCGACACCCTGGACGGCATCGAATATCACGATCCCGCCATCCAGCACTCGTAGAGAACGCTGTACTTCTGCAGTGAAATCGATATGCCCGGGGGTATCAATAATATTGATCTGATAACCCTTCCACTCCGCAGATACAGCAGCCGAGACAATCGTAATGCCGCGCTCACGTTCCTGTTCCATCCAGTCCGTCACGGTTGTGCCATCATCGACTGATCCCAGGCGATAGGTCTTACCGGTATAGAACAATATCCGCTCGGTGGTAGTTGTTTTACCGGCGTCGATGTGGGCAATAATCCCGATGTTACGGTACCGTTCTAACGGATGCTGGCGTGCCATGATATTTCTACTTCCGGTTCTCAGCCTACCGATCAGCTTCTAATGGCACGGGATGTGTCCGTCCACCAGCAGCCGACCGCCAGATACTAAAAGCGATAATGGGAGAACGCTCTGTTAGCCTCCGCCATCTTATGGGTTTCCTCTTTCTTACGGATCGAGGATCCCGTGCTGTTTGCCGCATCCAGCAGCTCGCCGGCCAGCTTCTCAGAAAATGATTTTCCAGTGCGAGCGCGAGTTGCTGCCAGAATCCAGCGTGTGGCGAGAGCGAAGCGGCGCAGGGAAGGCACTTCCATCGGCACCTGGTAGGTAGCACCCCCAACCCGGCGAGGTTTGACCTCCATAACCGGCGCGACGTTCTTGATCGCCAACTCGAACACTTCCAGGGGATTACGCTTGCTGCGCTCTTCGATGAGAGCCATCGCATCGTAGACCAGAGAGGCGGCGACACTCTTCTTTCCGCTGCGCATCACGCGGTTGATAAATGATTGAACCTGGACGCTATTGTAGCGTACGTCAGGCAAAATTTCAGGTTTTTCCGGTCTGTATCGTCGAGGCATCCGACTTCTCCACTTCCAGCTTACTTCGTTTGTTCGCCTTTTGCGATGAACTTACCCATGTGGCGGGAAGATCATCAACCTTCTGTTCTCGGTCGTTTGGAACCATACTTTGAACGACCCTGGCGGCGATCACCCACACCACCGGTATCCAACGAGCCGCGTACAATGTGGTAGCGTACGCCGGGCAAGTCCTTGACACGCCCGCCGCGCACGAGCACCACGGAGTGTTCCTGGAGTGTATGCCCCTCACCGGGGATATACGCGGTAACCTCGATGAGATTGGTCAGGCGAACACGGGCGATCTTTCGCAGAGCAGAGTTGGGCTTCTTGGGTGTCATAGTGCGCACAACAGTGCACACACCGCGCTTCTGTGGCGCACCTTTCTCCTGCCGCGTGCGCTGCTGCTTCATCGAGTTATAAGTGTACAGCAATGCCGGAGCTTTGCTCTTCACTTTCTTTGATTTGCGGCCTTTGCGGACCAACTGATTGATTGTGGGCACCTTCGCCTCCAAGACTAAATACTGCCAAATTACGGTTTCTATCCATTAAGGGAGGCCATCAGCTAACTTGATGGCCTCGCTTAGCTATTAGAATAAATTGCCCAGGCGGTAAAACCGCCGAGTAACTTGATTGGCAATGAACTAAGATTTTACCATGTGCATATATCAGAGTCAAGGCTGATATTGTATCCCAAATGCAGTAGATTACAGGTCTTCACCCAATCCCAACAAACCTGTGGCAAGCCTTGGTGGGCGAGCACGCTCTTCGTCCTTGCCGAACTTGATCAATTCACCGGTGTCTGTGACGGCCTCAACTGCCAGACCAAGACTCTGTAGCTCCTTTACAAGCACCCGGAATGATGCCGGGATGCTGGGCTCTTCGATTGGCTCTCCTTTGACGATCGCTTCGTATGTTTTCACGCGACCCTGAACATCATCCGATTTGACTGTCAGCATTTCCTGCAGAGTGTATGCCGCACCATAAGCCTCTAACGCCCAGACTTCCATCTCGCCGAAACGCTGTCCGCCAAATTGGGCCTTCCCACCCAGAGGCTGCTGTGACACGAGCGAGTAAGGTCCGGTAGAGCGGGCGTGCACTTTGTCCTCTACCAGGTGGTGCAGCTTCATCATCATCATAACTCCGACGGTAACCGGCTGATCATAGGGCTCACCATTCTTTCCATCATACAGGAGCTGCTTGCCCAGGGTCGGTAAGGGATGGCTGGCGTCCACCATCACCTCTGCAGCTTTCTGGTGCAGTTTCTCGCCAGAGAGCTTCCAGCTATCATTATCCATGGCGTGCAGCCACAGTTTCAGACAGGCTTCCACGGCATTCTGATCCAGCTCCTGCCGTGGGACTTTGGTCTCCTCCCGGCCGAAGAAAAGGATCGCGTCGGGGTCGAAATCGTATTTTTTCAACCATTCCCGCACGACTGAGCGTCGGGCATAGGTTGGATCTTCCTTTAACTCGTTTATATCGTAATCCAGATCACCAAGCCAGTACTCAAGGTACAGGCTGCGGATCTCGTCATCATCCTGGAAGTAGATGGGGTCGTATTCCTGCTCTTCGAGCCAATTCCAGGCGTCGTCACCGGTCTCTTTCCAGGCGCGATCGATCATCCATGCCCGTGCCAGTTCAGCTTCGATCTCAAATTCACTTGCTCCATCGAATACTGGTGAGACCGCCCTGAACCCGAGCCGGTTGGCTGCCCAGCCCAGGTGGGTTTCGAGCACCTGCCCGATGTTCATGCGTCCCGGAACTCCCAGCGGGTTCAGGATAATATCCACCGGAGAGCCATCTTCAAGATAAGGCATATCCTCCACCGGGACAACTTTCGAGACCACGCCTTTATTCCCGTGGCGACCGGCCATCTTATCTCCTGCGGTAATCTTGCGCCTCTGTGCCACCGATACCCGGACCATCATATCTACGCCCGCAGAAAGATCGCTGTTCTCCTCGCGGGTGAAGACCTTCAAATCCACAACTTTGCCGCGTTCACCATGCGGCATGCGCAGCGAGGTATCTTTAACATCCCGCGATTTCTCTCCGAAAATCGCACGCAGCAGCCGCTCTTCCGGGGTCAGCTCTTTCTCACCCTTGGGAGATATCTTGCCTACCAGGATGTCATTCGGGCCGACTTCAGCGCCCACTCGGATGATGCCGTGATCGTCCAGATCTTTAATCGCCTCTTCACCGACATTGGGTATATCGCGGGTGATCTCTTCCGGCCCAAGGCGGGTATCGCGCGACTCGACTTCGTATTTTTCGATATGTACCGAGGTAAAAGCATCGTCCTGGACAAGCCGCTCCGAGATCAGGATTGCATCCTCGAAGTTGCCGCCTTCCCACGAGAGGAAAGCCACGATTACATTCTGACCGAGTGCCAGCAGACCGCTCTCCGTTGAGGAAGAATCGGCGATCACCTCACCTTTATGCACCAGCTGACCTTTCACGACCGCCGGACGCTGGTCGATGCAGGTGCTCTGGTTTGAGCGGTGATATTTACGCAGCGGGTAAGGGTGAGACTTGCCATCAGCAGTTCGCAGTACAATCAACCTGCCGGTCACTGACACCACCTCACCGTCTACCTCCGAGATCACTACCTGCCCGGAGTCGACAGCCGCGTCGTATTCCATGCCGGTCGATACGATCGGCACGTCCGGTCGCAGCAGGGGCACAGCCTGCGCCATCATATTTGAACCCATCAGGGCGCGGTTGGCATCATCATGCTCAAGGAATGGGATCAACGCCGCGCTGATGCCAACGATCTGGTGTGGGGCAACATCCATGAAATCGAGCTGGGTCGGCAGCGAGAAGGTGAAACCCGAGTGATAGCGGGATGATACCCTGGGGCGCACAAATTCCTCATACTCGTTGAGCAGCGTGTTGGCCTGAGCGATTACAAATCGGTCTTCCACATCCGCGCTCAGGTACAACATCTCTTCTGAGGCGAAGGGCACGATGGGAATTTCCGCCAGATCGAGCTTGCGAATGGCGTCTGCCATCTTTGTCGTGATGCGTTCTTCTGCCTTGCCAATGATCTTTCCGGTTTTTGGATGGGTAACGTCTTCGCGCAGTGCCCGGCTTACCAGACGCGGGTCACTGGGAGAGAGTGTCTTCCGCACCCGGCGGTACGGGGTTTCGATGAACCCATACTCATTGACCCTGGCAAATGATGCCAGGCGTCCGATCAATCCAATGTTTGGACCTTCCGGCGTCTCGATCGGACAAATCCGACCGTAGTGGGAGTGATGCACATCACGCACATCGAATCCGGCTCGTTCGCGCCGCAGCCCGCCGGGGCCTAACGCTGATAAAGTTCGCTTATGGCGCAGTTCGGCCAGTGGATTTGTCTGGTCCATAAATTGGGAGAGCTGGCTGGAACCAAAGAACTCTCGCAAAGCCGCCACAACCGGACGGATATTGATCAGGGTAATCGGTGAGAGCTGGTCCTGGTCGCGGATGGACATGCGTTCCTTGATCACCCGCTCCATGCGCCGCAGACCGATGCGCAACTTATTCTGGATCAATTCGCCGACTGTTTTAGCACGCCGGTTGCCCAGGTGGTCGATATCATCCGAAGGCGCCATGCCATTGTTGATCATAATCATCTGTCGTATCAGGCGCAAGAGATCCCACTTGGTAATCGTACGGTTGGTGATAGCGACAAACTCGTTCAGGTCAAGTTTCTGGTTAAGCTTATACCGCCCCACCCGCTCAAGATCGTAATGGCGCTGGTCGAAGAGCTGCTCCTCGAGAAATTCGCGCGCATTATCCAGGGTAGCAGGATCGCCAGGTCGCATGCGTTTGAAGAATTCCAACAACGCGGCTTCTGCAATCGAGTGCCCCTGAGCGGTGTTCCATTCAGGCTCTTGAGCGAAAGTCGATGTGATAAACATCCGGTCCGGGTTGTTGTCGACATCACCAAAGATATCCAGCAGCTCTTCATCAGTGCCGGTTTTTAACGGCGAGTCTTCCAGACCATCGCTCACTGCTGCCAAAGCTCGCAAGAATATGGTGATCGGAACGGTTCGCTTGCGGTTGAAGCGCAGGGTGATATAGTCCGTCTTGCGCGTCTCGAATTCCATCCATGCGCCGCGGTCGGGAATGAGCTTCGCCATCGCCAGCGGACGACCGGTCGACCGGTCGGGAGTAGATTCGAAATACACACCGGGAGAACGGATCAGCTGGGACACAACCACGCGCTCTGTCCCGTTAATAATGAAGGTGCCCTTCTCGGTCATCTCCGGGAAGTCACCCAGGAAGATATCCTGCGTCATCGGTTCGGGCACATCCGGTCCGGTCAGCAGCACAGAGACATACAATGGGCTGGCATATGTCAGATCACGTTCGACACACTCTTCGATGGTGTGCTTCGGCTCATCGAACCAGAACTTGAGTCCCCATTGCTCCATATCCCGTGCTCGGCTGGGAAAATACAGCTTCATCCCCTTGTTGTAGGACTCAATAGGTGATATTTCATGGAACAGGTCCGCCAGGCCAACCGTCTTGAGGCGCTGGAATGATTCCAGCTGGACCTCGATCAGATCGGGCAGTGGAAGCTTAACTTCGATACTGGCATAAGACTTACTGGGTGAAGAAGAGGGCATATAATCTCTCCGTTGCTACACTGTGGCTTCGGTTTGGCTACACATACGAAAAGCGTAAAAGGATTGGCGCATGGAACTAACGACCGATGCGCATACTCTCCAATTTACGCTGCTCTTAAAGAAATCAGTCAAATTGAACGAAACAAACTCACTTTATTACAACAGACGAAATAACATTATACCAATTTAATAGTTTCAGGTCAAGCGATATCGAACCGATATTTATGGCTTTCTCATATTTGCAGTTACAGCCAAATTTGCAGCAGTATATTTGGCTGGCAAAAAACCCAACCTCCGCGAGGAATTTGTGCCTGGAAAGACCCAGACCTGTATTATATCCGCAGAGTTGTCTGTTAGAATCCAGGCATGGAAGATCTCCAGCAAGTCGCGGGGTTCAAGTCAGGGTATGTTGCGGTGATGGGCAAACCCAACGTTGGTAAATCAACGTTGATCAATGCCCTGCTAGGGCAAAAAATCGCCGCTGTATCTCCACGCCCCCAGACCACACGGAAGCGACAGCTCGGCATCCTCACCCTGGAACGCGCCCAGATCATTTTTATCGATACGCCAGGGGTGCATAAACCTCTCCACAAGCTGGGGAAAAAGATGAATGCTCACGCACTGGAGACGCTCCAGGAATGCGATCTGATCCTGTTCATCGTCGATGCCAGCGCGCCGCCTGACGACGAAGACAGGCTGCTCTCAGCAGCCTTGATGCAGATCGAGCAGCCGAGACCGGTCATCCTGGCGCTTAACCAGCTGGATCGTCTAGAAGAATCTCAGCTGCCAACTCGCAAGTCAGAGTTCATTAAGCTGGCACCACTGGGGAACCCGGTAGCGATCTCAGCAGCGCGCGGAGATAATCTCGACCTGCTCCTGCAGGCGATCGTCGAACAGCTTCCAGAGGGACCTGAATATTACCCCAAAGACCAGGTAACCGATCTGTACGAGCGGGAGATCGCTGCCGATTTGATCCGGGAGGCAGCTCTGAACTTGCTGCGCGACGAAGTG
The DNA here is from genome assembly GCA_032124675.1 of Chloroflexota bacterium. Classification (GTDB taxonomy): domain Bacteria; phylum Chloroflexota; class Anaerolineae; order Anaerolineales; family UBA4823; genus JAQBDA01. The sequence goes on along the minus strand of JAQBDA010000042.1, from coordinate 18,055 downwards.
CCGCATGGAATCGCAATCCGCATCGACCAATTTACCGAGCGGGAAACACACGGTGCATACATTGAAGCCACGATATTCGTCGAGCGCGAATCGCATAAAGGGATTGTGATTGGTCAGGGTGGGAATATGCTCAAGCAGATCGGGTCATTGGCCCGCCTGGAAATCGAGAGGATGAGCGGGCGGAAAGTCTACCTCCGCCTGCGTGTAAAAGTCCGCAAGAACTGGCGCAACGATGATCGAGTGCTGGGCTGGTTTGGTTATTAGTTTCAGAAGCATAGCAGTTCAGGGGAATTAGGTGGGGAGGGATTATGTCTTACACACTGATCTGGGTATGCCTGATCATCGCGGTTGTGGATTGGGCGGCAGTTGCCTCCGGCCGGAAAACGGTTGAGTACATTGCCAAACCTGGGGTAATGGTCCTGCTGCTGATCTGGCTTTACCAGGTGAGCGGTTTTTCTGGAGCGCTGGTCTGGTTTGCGATGGGACTCGTGTTTTCGTTGGCTGGGGATATATTCCTCATGCTGCCGCGCGAACAGTTTATCGCCGGTTTGATCTCATTCCTGCTGGCACACATCGCTTATATCGTAGGATTCTTCCAGAGTCAGGTGGCATTAAATTTACCGGGGCTGATCATCGCCGTGGTTATAGCACTGGTCATGTTACGTCTCTACCGCAGCATTGCTGCAGGTCTTGACCGGTCGGGGAAGTCAGCCTTGAAGCCTCCTGTGCTGGTTTACAGCCTGGTAATCAGCATCATGCTGCTGCTGGCATTGCTCACCATGACCGGCGAGCAGTGGCAGACGGTGCCCGCACTGCTGGTAAGCGCCGGCGCCCTGCTTTTCTTCATCTCTGATGCACTGCTGGCGTGGAACAAATTTGTCACCCCGCTCCACCAGGGACGGTTCATTTCGATCATCCCCTATCACCTGGGCCAGACCTTGCTGACGATCGGCGCAGCTTTGCATTACCTACCACCTGCTTGAGGTGGGCACGAATGTACTGTGGGGTGATACCTGACGGCTGCGCCGCCAGGTATCACCCCACGAGTATTTAGCGAATTGGGATAAGCTGTTTAAATCGCCGGCGGCAGCTCTTCCTGCGGGGGCTCTTCATCCGCAGGCTGGCCAACGGATTCCGGCAGTGGTGCAGCCGCAGGTGGAGCAGGCACTGCAGGTGGAGGCGGTGGCGGAGCAGCCTCAAATGGTGCAGCCTGCGGATAAGGCTGGGTGCCGAAGCGGGTCAGGATGACCGCTCCCAGTCCAACCATCCCGGCAATCGCTGGGAAAACCCAGCCCACACACGGGACAACCGCCTGCAGCCCATTCAAGACAATGATCAACAACAATGTCCCTACCCCGGCTGAAAGCGCTGGTGCCCATTCCTGATTGATGATCTTCCCCAGGCGGCTGCCAACCTCCAGGCCCAGAGCGATCAAGCCAAATGCCCAGGCTACCGCCAGCACCAGAATGCCGAGCAGACTCAGAGGGCTGCAGATCAGCGTAATGAGCAGGAGCACCAGGACCACCGGGACGATGAACATCGTCAGCAGCCCTAAACCACCTGATAAAATCGGCTGTCTGACTACCGTCCGCCCAATCTGGTTGAACTGCTTGGGGAGAAACAGAACCAAGACGACCGCCAGGATCGCCCATAACAAGGCGCGCAGGCCAAACCAGACCAGCTCGAAGAACGGGTTCACACCGAGCCGGAATACCGGCATACGCATATCTTGGGAGAAGTTGAAAGCCAGCGGTCCCGTCAGCTCATCGACGATATCTCCCTGAACAGACGCACCCAGGGCCTGATCCAGGTTCGATCCAAACACAACAATATCCTGCTGCACGGTTGCATTGTCACCCAGGTCGACATTACCACCGATACTGACCACATTCCCGGTGATTAAACCGTCGGCTTCCAGGTTCCCCCCCAGGATGACCACATCACCAAATACGGTCGAGTCGATTTCGAGAATGGCGGATCCACCGAAGACAATCAGGCTTCCATTCAGCTCATCCCCACTGCTCAGGATGAAATTATCCCCAAATATGATCCTGTCCTCGCGCAGTTCTTTTGCCAGCGCTCCCACGGGTAAAATCGTTGCGACCAGTAGAGCGATCAATAACGCAAATAAAATTTTCGATTTCATAATGTTATCCTCCGCGGATATACAAGTTTACGCAGCGCAGCAATCCATATCACTGCTGATGCTGCCAGTCCGATTGCCAGGCTGATCCACACCACCGGCGGGATTAATTTGAACACCGTCCTGTATACCGTTATCCCTGCCGATGCGAACCTGTTCATATAGATTAATATAGAAGCCAGCTGGTATGCCACAGCTAACAGATACGGGTAAGGCGTCCTGATTGCAGGCTGTAGTAAGATCGCGAACAAGATCGTCAATACTGCCGCTGTGGCAAAGCTGATAAGGAAGAAGCTTATCGTTTGCACCCTCTGCTGCCGGAGGCGGTGTTCCGCCAGTCGTTCCAGCCAGCGGTTAGAAAAACCTGTAGGTGGAGATAATTCCAGCGCAGCTTTCAGGCTGAATTCGACCTCCTGCATCGCTCCGGAGAGGCGCTGGCAGTCAGGGCAATACTGCAGGTGATCCCGAAGCCTCAGCTTATCCTCCCGGCTGATCGCATCTTGCGAGAATATCCAATCTTCAAAAGGCTGGTGATTTGAGTGTGCCATGGTTTTCCCTCGCCTCAATTAATATTCGCTGCTCGCGCTGGTCCCACTCCGTAGCCATGCTCCGCCTTGCGCGGTGGAGGCGGCTTTTAACTGCGCTGAGCGATAAATCAAGCGATCGTCCGATCTCCTCATAAGAATAGTCATACCAGTAGTACATCACCACTGCCGCACGGTCGACCGGGTTCAATACATCCAGAATGGCCTGTATGCGCTGTCGTTCTTCATTTCGACTGGCAGCCGATTCCGGTCCGGGCGCATCATCGGATAATTCCAGATAGGGCATATCTTCCATCGATACTATTGACATACGCCTTTTTCTTATCTGGTCGATACAGTAATGTGCGGCGATAGATAACAACCAGGTCGCGAACGGACGCTCCTTATCGTAACGCTTGATCGATAGATAAGCCCGCAAAAATGTCTCCTGGGCGGCATCTTCAGCCTCGCCCGCATTATTCAGCATGCGGTAGCAGAGGTTGTATACCGGTGATTGGTAAGCTTCCACCAGGTTCGTAAACCCTTCCGGGTCGCCCCTCTGTGCCTTTACGATCCAGAGTGACTCGTCTTCTTGCACTGCATTGCTCCTCTTCGAGATAGCCTCAGGCTGGTTTCTCGGCCAGCCCAAAGGCAATCAAACGAATCGTTATCTCTGCATAGTTATACGTAAGTACCGCCAATAGGTTGCAAAAGAATTTACCCCCTGTTCTTATTCCTCTCCTTCGACCAGCTGAGTACCAGCCAGCAGTTCGAGCACAGCGATCACAGCAGAATTATCCAGCTCTGCCATATCCAACCCCAACATTGCATTGTACAGCTGGGCATCTATTGCCGCTGATGGGAGCGGTATGCTGTATTCTTTTGCCGTATCCATTACGATCGCAAGGTCCTTTGCGTGCATATAGGCCTTAAAACCGGGGGTCCTATTCCCAGCGAATAAACGCGGTGATTTAATGTCCAGTGTCCAGCATTGGGCAGCTCCACCGCGGATCGCAGCGACCACTTTGCGCGGGTCAGCCCCTGCCTTTTGAGCGAATATGATCAGCTCCCCCATGGCAACCATCTGCGCCGCGGTCATGATCTGGTTTGCGGCTTTGGCTACCTGACCCGCGCCTGCTTCGCCGACATGTGTGATCGTCTTCCCAACCACTTTAAAGAGCGGCATTACCTGCTCCAAAACCTCCGCCGGACCGCCAACCATGATCGCCAGCGTACCCTCACGGGCACCGATATCACCACCACTCACTGGGGCATCCAGGCAGCCGACACCTTTCTCTGCTAATACTGCGGCCACATGCCGTGCGGTGGCAGGTTTGATGGTCGAATGGTCTACATAGATGAGCCCCGGCCGAGCTCCTTCGACAATCCCGCTCACGCCGAGAGTTGCCTGCTCCACATCCGGAGAGTCCGGCAAACAGGTAAAAAGGACATCCACCTTGGTGGCTGCCTCTGCGGGCGAGGATGCAGCCGCAGCACCCTCTCTTACGAGTTCGTCCACAGCGCTGCTGCTGCGATTATGGACAATAAGCCGATAGCCTGCCTTCAGTATATTGCGTGCCATTGACTCACCCATCAAGCCCAGGCCAATAAATCCCACAGTGGGCATATCTGCCGTCATAGTATCTCCTTGATGATCTATATCTTTTCTAATTTTGACCCTTCTGGACCGTCCAGCACCTGCCAGCCTAGCTCTGCGATCTCAGCCCGCAGACTGTCTGCGCTGGACCAATCTTTTCGCTGCCGTGCTGCCTCACGTTCAAGCACCCGCTCCATGACAGCTTCTGTAGGTCCGGCTACCTCCTCGACCGGCTCTTTCTGAGCCTGCAGCGCATGCTGCCACACCTCTTCAGGCATGTCCGCACCACTTTCAGGGCTGTATAGTGCGCCGATCCGGCTCAAGGAGAAGGCTTGCCCGCTGCGGAACTGGTGCACATGCCCGCTTCGCTGCTGCGCCACCTCTGCCAGACCCGTGCCTTGCAGGTCTTCATCTATGATTGAATCCTTGTGAGGCTGTCCCGTATGGATCAAGGTTACACCGCCCAGCCCAACCACCTGGCACATCGCCTCCTTCGGATAAACAATCATAGCTGTTTTCTCATCGATGCCCACCACTGTCAGGTCTGCCGGCAGCATTTCCATCATCTTTGCAAAGCGCGGCTTTCCCATAAAACAGCGGCTGGTATCCAGCTCCTCGCCGCCATCATTATTATTCCAATGGGGTATGAACACCAGCGGCAGCCCGAAATAGCCGAATAGATTCAGACCTACCTTCCAGTGCAAATCTTCGCCCACCTTATAGATCTCATAGACCGGCAGGGCATGAGCGCTGACGGCGATAACTGCTGCGCTGGCGAGAGCCAGCGCAGTTCCCAGGCGATGCTTGGCCAGAATCGCCTGCCAGGCCAGGCTGTCTTGCAGCTGGCGCACCGCATAAGTTGGGCTGCCGGGACCCATGAAAATCAAGTCGGACTGATAGATAGGCTCGACAATCTCAGGATTATCCGGGCTGTAAGGAGTTCCGCGCATGCGTGCCTGAATGTAGGAGAGGCGCGGCTGGTAGTTCTGCAATCGGTGTGTGATAAATTCTCCTACCCTGCCGATCACCTGGCTCGAGTTCAGCTCAAATCCTGCCGGTGTCTCCAGCAGGGATATCTGGGGCGGCTGGGGCAGGTCGCGTAGGATCGTGTCGAATACTTTTCTCCCGCTGGGGGAGGTCTCGCCGGAACCGAATAAAATTACCGGTCCAGGGTTGATGTCTGTCAGTAAGTCTTCATTCATGTTGTATGCTTCTCTCCGAAAAATAGTCTGATACCGATAATATCCCCTATGCCTGTCAGGCCTCTTCGACCTCAGGTATCGCCATGTCCGGGGCTGTCAGGGAGCACAAAAAGGTCACACTCGATATCTGTTGGTAATATTTGGAACCAGATACTCATTAAATGAACGCTCGATGTCGTACTCTGGCTGCCAGTTCCAATCCCGCTGTGCCGCACTATCATCCAGGTCTGCCGGCCAGCTATCTACAATCTCCTGGCGTTTGACATCCGGCTTGAAAGTCACATCTGCCTGGGGGAAGAATTTCAATACCCAACCCTGGAAATCTGCGGCGCTCAAACTGAAGCTGGTGACATTATAAACTCGCCGGCTGAGCTTCTCCGCAGGTGCATCGGTCAGGCGCAGCAATGCAGTCACCGCATCCGGCATTGCCATGAACGGTATGCGAACATCCTGGCGCACAAAACAGTCATAAGGCTCGCCCTTTGCCGCAGCGTGAAGCATTTCCGGTCCATAGTCGCTTGTGCCGCCGCTCGGTACGGTAAAGGCGCTGATCAGGCCCGGGAATCGCAGGCTGCGAAAATCCAGCATCACCGGTCTGTCGGCAGCCAGCTGGCGGTAGTACATGCTGTAATAGATGCCCAGCTGCTCACAGTACAGCTTATTGCAGCCGTACATGGTGCGCGGGTAATTCCACTCCCACTCGCGCACACGGGCATAATTGGTCTTCGTCTCCAGGTCGGGCATACCATACGCCGCGATCGAGCTGGGAAATATAAATTTGACCGGTGTGCCGCGCCACTCCGATTGTTCCGAGGCCAGCTGCAGCAGGACCAGAGTCCCTTCTACATTGACATGGTGCGCTGCCGCTGGTGTGAATTCGCTGCGTGTGGATAACAACGCAGCCAGGTGATAGATGGTATTGATTTCGTACTCGCTGACCAGACGAGACAACAGGTCTTTATCCAAGATGTCGCCCTGGATATGGGTCACTTTTCTGGCGATATTTTCGGGGAGCGGCTGGAGGTCTAAAGTGATAAGCGGCTGGTCGCTCGCTCCGGTAAGGTTCGAAACCAACGCCTGACCGATCTCGCCGACCGCACCGGTGATAAGAGTTGCTCTTTTTCGCATTGTGGCTCCTGAGTATTGTTGAAGTAGTATAGGCGAATTCGAAGACCAGATGACCTGCTGGAGCGCATGCGCAAACTGGCTTGCGACAACAGGTCGCTCTATGCTAGAATGAATTTCTGGCATATTTATTTTACATCAGCTTTCTGTGTTGAAAACACTAACCGTGCTGCAATGGAACACTTCTACCGTATACGTATCAGCGCGGGATAATCTCTGGAGGCCGCTATGCCATTGGATATTGTCATCGGTGCACAATGGGGAGACGAAGGCAAAGGACGGTTCGTGGACCTGCTCTCTGCTAGCGCAGACTTCGTTGCCCGTTATAATGGCGGTGATAATGCCGGTCACACGGTGACGGTTGGCAAACAGACTTTCAAGCTGCACTTGATCCCGTCGGGGATCATCCACCCGCACACCACGGGCATTATCGGCAACGGTGTGGTCATCAACCCTGCTACCTTACTATCTGAGATCGAAGAGCTGTCGCAGGCAGGGATAACAGCCAGCCCCGGCAGACTGCACATCTCCTATGCTGCCCACCTGATCACACCTGGTCATCTGGCATTGGACGCTGCACAGGAAGCCGCTCGTGGGCGGGGTGCAATCGGCACTACGCTGCGCGGGATCGGGCCAGCATATACCGACAAAGTCGCTCGTAGTGGTCTAAGGTCTGGTCAAATGATGGACTTCGATAAGTTTGCCGCTGAGTTTGAAGCCCATATCCTGTCCGTCAACCAGCGCCTCACCAGCCTCTACCGCGCCGAACCGCTCGACCCCGAGACCACAACACGGCAGTACCTGGAATACGCCCAACGGTTGAAGCCATATATCCGAGAAGTATCCCAGGAATTGAGCGAAGCGCTAAAGAACGGAAAACGAGTTCTGGCGGAGGGCGCACAGGGAACTCTGCTGGATCTGGACCACGGCACCTATCCCTTTGTCACCAGTTCTTCTCCCACGGCTGCCGGAGCACTGCTGGGGCTGGGGCTGGGTGTTGGCAGTGTCGAACGGGTGGTAGGGGTGACGAAAGCCTTCCAGAGCCGTGTAGGAGCCGGCCCATTCCCGAGTGAAGTCTTCGAGGATGCTGCACTGCGCTTACGTGGGACAGGCGAACAACCCTGGGACGAATTTGGGACGACCACTGGGCGCCCAAGGCGGGTGGGCTGGTTGGATATCGTGCTGCTGCGTTATGCTTTGCGGGTCAACGGTATAACAGAGCTGGCGATCACCAAGCTGGATATCCTGTCCGGTCTCGAGCAGATAAAAATCTGCACCGGGTACCGCTCAGCCGGTCAGGAAATAAACAACCTGCCGTACGGTCCCGCAGAGATTGCAGAGTTTTCTCCCGTTTATGAGGTGCTGCCCGCCTGGCAGGCCGATCTGCGCGCGTGCAGGAATTGGGAAGACCTGCCCGGCGCTGCTCGCCGCTTCATCCTGCGCATCGAGGAACTGTGTGGCGTCCCTGTCCGCCTGATCTCGGTAGGACCCGAACGCGAGCAGTTCGTTGAGGTATTTTGATCCCGCTTGGGTTTGAACCAGTCATACGATGAAAGCTGCACACAGGGTTAAACCTACTTTTCGATTTGGACCGGTCCGGTTAGGGCTCTCTCTATTGGTCGCTTTGAGCAGTTTACTCGCCGCCTGCGCCTCTGCACAGACTGCGCTGCCACCTGAGCCAACCGCAACACCACTGCCAGCCACCGCCACCCCAACCCCGACAGTGGTCTGGTTTCCACCCACCTCCACGCCTACCCCATTCCCGACACCGGTCGTGACACCAACCCAGGAATTGAACTTCCCGGCAGGAGCAATCCTTTTGAGTGATGATTTCGAAGAACAAGGACCGTGGACCCTGTCCAAAACCACCCAGGCGAGCGCAGCCCTGGGTGTAAACGAGCTGACCCTGGCGCTGCACCAGCCGGATGGCTACCTGTACAGCCTGCGCAGCGAGCCGCTGCTGGATAATTTTTACCTGGAGATCACAGCCAGCCCGAACCTTTGCCGTGACGAGGATGAATATGGTTTGCTGCTGCGAGTGTCCCCAAGCCTGGATTTTTACCGCTTTTCACTCTCCTGCAACGGGCAAGCCCGGCTGGATAAATATTTCCAGGGTGTTGCTTCTTCTCCCCAACCCTGGGTTATCAGCGGGGCGATCCCACCAGGTGCTCCCAGCAGTTCCCGGCTGGCAGTGTGGGCAAAAGGTAAGGAACTCAGCTTTTTCGTCAATGGGGAGCACCTGTTCACCATTCAGGACCCCTCACTGAACAGCGGGTCGCTGGGCGTTTTTATCCGTTCCGGTGGCGAGAACGACCTGACAGTTAGTTTTTCTGATCTGGTGATCCGCCAGGTGATTGGATAAGGCAGCCGATGTCCAAACGACCTTTTAGGAATCGTCTCAATGATCTGGATCCAAAGAGCTGGCTGAAATTCCAGAAATCCTGGTTCGTACACAACCCGCCCCGCCGCCGGAAGGACGTGCTGCGCCACCCGGCAAAATTCCCGGAGACTCTGGCCCAGGAATTCATCGAATTCTTCACCAAGCGCGGTCAGGTTGTGCTGGACCCAATGTCGGGCACCGGCAGCACGCTGGTGGCAGCCCTGCGCTCCGGCAGGCACAGCTTTGGCATAGAGTTGAATCCGGAGTATGCGGAAATCGCCAGACAGGTGATCGAAGACGAGATTCAAGAACTCGACGGAGGAGCTAAAGATCTGCTGGCAAAGGTCATCACCGGAGATTCTGCCAGAGCAGCCGAGCTGGCATCTGAGAACGATGTGCCGCCAATCGACTATATTCTCACATCACCGCCCTACTGGGATATGCTGCACGCCCGCGGTGCTGCCACGCAGAAGAAACGCCGCTCAGCCGAAGAGTTAGATGTGGTCTACTCAGAAAATCCGGGCGATCTCGGCAACATCCAGGATTACTCGGAGTTCCTGGAAAGATTAGCGGCGATCTACGCGGCCCTGTGCCCTTTGTTGAAGAGCGGGGGGTACCTGACAATTATCGTTAAAAACGTGAAGAAAGGCGGGCGCATCTATCCCCTGGCATGGGACCTTGCCAGCCTGCTCAGCCAGACTTATATATTGAAAGATGAGAAGATCTGGGCGCAGGACAACCAGCGCCTGGCACCTTATGGGTTGGGCAGCGCCTGGGTTAGCAATACCTTCCATCATTACTGCCTGCAGTTTCGAAATGAATGACTCGATGTGGTCATTTATCTGTCTATAAGACATCGAATTTATTGACCCCTCGCCTTAATATTTCCCTTTATTTTTCTCAAAATTTAGTGTACAATTGTTCTGTATTTACGATAGGTGATATAGGGATCTGCCCCGGGTGGCGTTCACCCGGAACTTAAGACAGACCGCCTATCGAACTGAAAGGAGCCCCCCATGTACCACACCATTATCCTTGTAGGGAATCTTGGGCGCGATCCCGAGATGCGCTACACCCCCAGCGGACAGGCGGTCACCAACCTAAACATAGCCACCAACCGCTCATATACCGCCTCAGACGGAACCCAGGTCAAGGAGACTATCTGGTTTCGTATCTCCGTTTGGGGCAAGCAGGCGGAGACAACCAACCAGTACCTGAAAAAGGGCAGCAAAGTGCTGGTTGAAGGACGTCTGGTTCCCGATCCCGCCACCGGTGGGCCGCGCACTTTCACCCGCCAGGACGGGACTGCCGGAGCATCTTTCGAAGTGAATGCCAGCACCGTGCGCTTCCTCTCCAGCCGCGGTGAGGTCGAAGGCGACGTGCCATTCGGCGAGTCTGACAGTGATGCTGGCGACGACGACATCCCCTTCTAGAGTTTCGAAAATTGAATAAGACAGCGAATGGCTGTGAGGTGAAACCCTCACAGCCATTCGCATTGCCACCTCAGGAGTACTCTTATGTCCGCTAACCCACCTCGCCCCCAGGGCGCTCAAATGCCACCCATGGAGCTCCCTGAGGACCTGCATATCGAGTATGCAAACCTGGTTCGCATCTCACACTCACCGTCGGAGATTGTATTCGATTTCGCCCAATTGCTCCCGGGGGCGTCTCCCGCCAAGATAAGCTCGCGCATCGTCATGTCACCGGTCGGTGCCAAGCTGCTCTTGCGCGCCCTGGCAGAAAACCTATCCAAATATGAGACTGCTTTTGGTGAGATTAAGGTACCAGGCAATTCCTCACTGGCGGATTACCTATTCCGCCCCACAGATCGCCCAACGGATTCATAGGCAGCCATGCATAAACTGGAAGATATCGCCGACCGCATTCGAACTGATTTCGAAGCCCGGACGCAGGCTCGCGACCGGGCTCTTTCCCAAACCCGCACGCTCACGCGTCACTGTGCGAACGCGATCCGTGCCGTTCACCGGGAGGAGTACGAGGATGTCCAGCAAGACCTGGACGCTGCCAGAGAGCTGGCAGACACACTGCGCAGTGACTTAACTGATTATCCCGACCTGTTTTACGCCGGATATACCCAGGATGCGTTGAAAGAATATTCCGAAGCCAGCATTGTATACGCACTGATTGCCAACCGCCGCCTGCCTACTCCGGAGGAGATCGGCCTTGAATCGGCGCCCTACCTGAAAGGTCTCGCCGAGGCAGCCGGTGAGCTGCGCAGGCGCTGCCTGGATATCCTGCGCCATGGCTACTCGGATGAAGCTGAACGGCTGTTGAGCTATATGGATGATATATATGCCATATTGGTGACCATGGACTATCCAGATGCCATCACCGGCGGCCTGCGCCGGCTGACAGATATCGTTCGTTCGATAAACGAGCGCACGCGCGGCGACATGACGATCAGCCTGCGTCAGGAACACCTGGAAGAGAGCCTCAAGCGGCTGGAATCCCGGCTGGACGGATAATTCAGCCTACCGTCCGTCGAACAGCAAACGATCCCATGGTTAGATATGAAAACCATTCGTGCCTCCGAGCTTAACGCCTACCTGTACTGCCAGCGCGCCTGGTGGTATCAGATGTCCGGCGCCGAGTCCGAGAACACGGCTGAAATGTTAAGGGGACAGGCTGTTCATGAGGGACACGCCCGGTCGGTAAGAGGGGCCGGCTGCCTGAGGATCCTGGCAATCATTCTGCTCCTGGCATCCCTAGTGCTATTCACTGCCTATCTCACCACACTGCTCCTATGATGCGTTCCACGACCCCCGGCAGTTCTCCCTAAACCACTTTTTGATACCCGACAATGCTTCTAGCCCTTGCACTGCTGGCTTTATTGCTGGCAATCTACACTTTTTGGGAAGCCAGCCGCAGGCGTAAGGCGACCGGTATACCCCAAGGGCACCTGATATACAGCGATACCAGCCGTTGGCAGGTGCAAGAAGAGCCGCTCTATGACGCGAAGCTCGGATTGACCGGACGACCGGATTATATTATCGAAGACGGCGGGTATATAATTCCGGTTGAGATCAAATCCAGCCGTCCGCCGGAGTCTCCGTATGCATCCCACATACTTCAGTTGACGGCATACTGCCTGCTGATTGAGCGCAATTTCGATAAACGACCGCCTTATGGTGTACTGCATTACCGCGATCTAAACCAGGAAACACGTACATTTGCGATAGACTATACCGCGCAATTAGAAAACGAACTCACTTCTACAATTGCAGAGATGCGCATCCAACGAGACCAGCAGGAGACCCATCGTTCACACAGCTCAAAAGCACGCTGTGCTTCGTGCGGGTACCGGTCGGTGTGTGACCAACGGCTGGCATGAAGGAGTTTTCCGGATTCATTATATAATTACCCTGCTATGATCGGAATGCAACGACCAATCCAGAATATCGCCATTGTGGTGCACCCACAAGTTCCCGAGGCAATGGACGAAGCCACCCAGATCGCAAGCATGCTCGAGGGTGCCGGGGCTGCTGTGGTGTTGGGTCTGCTGACAGATGAATCCATCGAACAGCGGGTGAAATCCGGGGAGTTCGAACTGCTGATTGCGCTGGGTGGGGATGGCACCATGCTGCGCGCCGGACAGCTGTGCGGTCCGTCAGATGTCCCTATTCTGGGCGTCAACCAGGGGCGGTTCGGATTCTTAATGGAAATCCGCCAGAACCAGTGGCAGAAGGTTATGCCGCGCCTGATTTCTGGAGACTACTGGCTAGAGCGACGCATGATGTTGTGCGCCGAACAATATAATGCTGGAACAAAGGCAAGTCAATGGGTAGTCCTAAACGAGGTCGTGGTCGGTCGTGGGCAGATTGTCCGTCCCGTTCACTTGGTCACCGAAGTCGATGGACGGTACCTGACGACCTACGTTGCAGATGCGCTGATCGCTTCCACTCCTACCGGCTCGACTGCCTATGCCCTGGCAGCTGGCGGCCCAATCCTCCCGCCTGAGCTGCGCAACATCCTGCTCGTGGCTGTCGCACCCCACCTATCAATCGACCGGGCGATTGTCCTGGCTGAAGGCTCCTCTGTGCATATCACTGTACATACCGACCACCAGGCGATGTTTTGCATTGACGGGCAGGTCCCCATTGAGCTGGTGGACGGAGACCGTATCGAAGTGCGCGCCAGCGATCACACCGTGCAGTTCGTCCGCTTCCAGGATCCCGGTTATTTCTACCGCAACCTCACCCCTCATATGAACCAGAACCCCTCAACCGGAAATCAACGATGACTGATGCCCTCGAAACAACACTGTACTGTGCAAACCATCCGGATACAGAAACCACCCTGCGCTGCAACCGCTGCGAAAAGCCCATCTGCCCTAAATGTGCTGTCCTGACCCCTACCGGCTACCGCTGCAAGGAATGCGTCCGTGGACAGCAGAAATTATTCGAGACTGCACTCTGGTATGACTACGTACTGGCAGCACTGGTAGCCGGCGGTCTGGCATACATCGGCAGCCGTATTGTGCCAGTTGTAGGTTTCTTCACGATCTTCCTGGCGCCGCTGGCCGGCATCGTCATCGCAGAGGCTGTGCGCTTCGTTGTCAGGCGCAGACGCTCTAAACGATTGTTTCAGCTGGCTACCCTGGCAGCTGTGGTTGGCAGCCTGCCGATCCTGATAATTCTGATCTTAGCCATCCTATCAGGCGGTGGACTGGGAGGGCTTTTGTTCTCCCTCATCTGGCAAGGGGTATATACCTTTACCATCCCATCAACAGTCTACTATCGTCTTAGCGGCATCCGAATGCGCAGGTAGAACCATAGAATGCTAACAGAGCTCCACATCGAGAATTTTGCTATTATCGACCGGCTGGATCTGGCACTCGGTCCGGGATTGGTCATATTTACCGGTGAGACAGGCGCCGGCAAGTCTATTCTGATCGATGCTGTCGAAACGGTGCTGGGTGGTCGGGCAGATGCCACCATGGTGCGGAGCGAGACCGAATCCGCAAGTGTCGAGGGAGTCTTTAAACTAGATGCGGCTATGCGCAGTAATATCCACCCCATTCTCGCACGCGAAGAGCTTCTCGATAACCCGGATTATCTCAGCCTGGCTCGCGAGATCCGCCTGAACGGTCGCAATGTCGCCCGTGTCAACGGTCGTGTCACCAGCGTCTCAATTATGCGCGAGATAGGTGAACTGCTGGTGGACATCCACGGTCAATCCGAACATCTCTCCTTACTGCGCATCCAGCAGCACCAGAAACTACTCGACCGCTTCGCGGAGTTGGAAGAGATATCTACCGCCTATCATGCCACATATCAGCGCCTGCAGGCTGTCCGTCGCGAGTTAGATGCCCTGCGCAAGTCCGAACGCGATACCGCCCGCCAGATGGATATGCTCAACTACCAGATACAAGAGATCGAGCTGGCCCATTTGAATGAAGGTGAGGAGGATCTGCTGCGCGAGGAGCGCAACAGACTGGCGAACGCTGAGGAACTCAATTCAATAACCCAGGAGGCGTTGATCGCCCTTGATGAAGGCTCTCCTGAGTCGGCGGCCGCGACCGACCTGCTCGGGCAAGTTATCTCTGCGCTCAACCGACTGACCCGACTGGACCCTTCTATATCTGAGCTGAACGAGCTCGGTCAGAGTATTTTCGATAATCTCGCTGACATCTCTCGCTCGCTGAGAAGCTATGTGGACGGCATCGAATTCAATCCCCGGCGCCTCGATCAGGTTGAAGAACGGCTGGCGCTGATCTACAATCTCAAACGCAAATACGGCGATACGATTCCCGATATTCTGAAATTTGACGAGCGCGCCCGCGCTCAGCTGGATGACATCACCCATGCCAGTGAACGCATCGAAGGACTGGAACTAGAAGAGAACGATCTGCTCTCCCGCCTGGCTGACGAAGGTCAGCTGCTTTCGCAAAAGCGCCGCCAGCAGTCCACAATGCTCAAGGGATCGATCGAAATCGAGCTGGCAGACCTGCAGATGACCAATGCTCGCTTCCAGGTGGATTTCCAGCAACGCGACGACCCGGACGGGGTCTTACTGGATGGTGGGCGCCGAGTCACCTTTGACGCCCATGGATTGGAAAAAGTGGAATTCCTGATCGCGCCGAACCCGGGTGAGGGCATGAAACCTCTGGTGAAGATCGCCTCGGGCGGCGAGACTTCCCGCTTGATGCTGGCACTAAAACACGTCTTTGCATCAGCAGACCAGGTGCCAAGCCTGATCTTCGACGAGATCGATCAGGGGATCGGTGGACGGGTCGGTATGATAGTCGGGCAAAAATTATGGAAGCTAGCCCGCCAGCACCAGGTATTGTGCATCACCCACCTGCCCCAGCTGGCTGCCTTCGGTGAACAGCACTTTCACGTTGAAAAAGAGATCCTGGATGGTCGGACGATCACCCAGGTCACACAGCTTCAGGGGGAAATGCGCCTGGATGAATTAGCCCAGATGTTTGGCGCCATCACCCAGGGCACTTTACAGTCAGCCCGCGAACTCCTGCAGGTGGTTGAAAAGGCCACCGCAGTAGAACAATCCTGAGCAATCCGGGTGCCGGTAGAGTGGGGTAAAATTGCAGTATGCCGGACGTGGCTTACATTATCCGGACTCGTGAGAGAAAAGAGCAGCGCCGTCGAAACAACCCCTGGGCGAAGATCGGGCTGGGTTGTGCAACCCTGTTCAGCCTGTTCATTGCTCTGACCGGGATAATCATCGGTTTTATTTATATTGCCCTGACCCGCGACCTGCCGCCTTTGGAAGTGCTGCCTGTGCTGGTCGACAATTCGGATGGCTTGCTCTACCAGCCCACCCGGCTGTACGATCGCACCGGTGAGCATTTATTGTTTGCCCTGGAAAACCCGGCTGCCACCGACCGGCAGTACCTAAGCCTCGATCCGTCGCTGCCCAACCACATACCTGCCAGCCTGATCACAGCCACCCTGGCGATATCCGATCCTGATTTCTGGCAGCACCCTGGGATAGCGCTGCATAGAGACAGCCCCTCAACAGAAGCATCAGCGGCAGCACCAACGCTTGCCCAGCGGCTGGTATCCGATCTGATGTTGTGGGATAGACCCCCAGGTCTGCAGCGCAGCTTGCAGGAGAGTCTGCTGGCAGCACAAATTACTGCTCGCTTTGGACGTGACCATATACTGACCTGGTACCTCAATACGGCCAACTACGGGCGCCTGGCATTTGGTGCCGATGCTGCCGCTCGTGTTTATTTCGGAAAACCGGCTGCTGAGCTCACCCTGGCTGAGGCAGCGCTGCTGGCAGCTGTGTCGGAAGTTCCGGCCCTTAACCCCCTGGATTCTCCACAGGCAGCAGTTGAACGGCAGCAAGCTTTGTTGCTAACGATGATCGAGCAGGGTGCGATCTCAGCAGAGCAAGGCAGTACAGCCCTGGCTGAAGAGCTGATATTCCGCCCCATAGTTCCCATTGAACACACCCCGGCCCCGGCCTTCTCCAGGTTGGTCCTGGAGCAGATCAGCCAGCGGATGGACCTGGCCCGACTGGAGCGTGGGGGCTACCGTGTGTTAACCAGCCTGGATTACGACATACAGCTGCAGGCCGCCTGTACAGTTGCCACCCAAAAAGCTCGTTTGGAAGGCAGGGAAGAGCAGATATTAACAGCGGATGGCGGTGATTGTGCCGCAGCCAGGCTGCTGCCGACCCTTCCACTACAAAGCGAGGCACCCCTGGAAAATGACCTGGCTGCCAATGTGATCGTTTACGATCCACACCAGGGCGAGGTACTCGCCATGGTAGGAGATACGACCGCCGGAAGCCATCCAGCCGGTAACGCAGGTCGCCCGGCCGGTACCAGCATCTCACCGATGATTTATCTGACCGCATTTACCCGTGGAATGAGCCCGGCGACGCTGTTATGGGATATCCCCGGGAGCTCAGAAACAACTGATAATAATGCCGAGTATCAAGGTCCGGTTCGACTGCGCAGCGCCCTTGCCAATGATTACCCACACTCGCTGAACGACATTATCACCCAAGTCGGGATCGATAATATCTGGCGGACTATTCAACAGCTTGGATTATTCCCCGGCGAAACGTCCCCACCCTCATCCACCAACCTGTTGAACCAATTCCAGACTTCGCTGCTCGAGCTGAGCCAGGCTTATTCGATATTCGCCGCCCAAGGGATCATGGTTGGGGAAGAGACATCTCCATCGAACACCCTCTTACGCGATAACGGATCGATCAGTGGGAATAATCATTTGCAGCCGGTGACCATCCTGCACTTGGAGGACAGTCTTGGGGAATCCTGGTCTGGTTCCGGATCGCCAAAAACTAAGGTTGAGCTAACCCAGCGTCCGGTTATCAATCCCCAATTGGCTTACCTGGTAACAGATGTGTTGAGCGATGAGAGCGCGCGCTGGCCATCCATGGGGCACCCAAACCCTCTCGAGATCGGGCGGTCGGTCGCAGCAAAGATCGGCACAACTGCCGAAGGCCTGGATGCCTGGACAATCGGCTATACCCCCGAACGGCTGGTAGGTGTGTGGCTTGGCGTCGCGGATGGCGAAACGCCTAATGAAAACCTGTCCAGCCATTCCGCTGCTCTGTGGAACGCCATCACGCAGTATGTACTGCGTGATATCCCCATCCAAAACACACCTGTACCACCCGGAATTAACCGGATAAATGTGTGCAACCCTTCTGGCTTGCTGCCCTCCGATAACTGTCCGGATGTGGTGAACGAAGTCTTCCTGGCGGGCACCGAACCCACCCAGGTAGATGCGCTTTACCAGGCATTTCAAATCAACCGGGAAACCGGTAGGCTGGCAACTGCTTTCACGCCCCCGGATATCATCGATGAACGAGTGTATCTAATCGTACCGCCTGAAGGGGAAGCCTGGGCAAAGTTAGCAGGCTTACCAACCCCTCCAGATGAGTATGACGTCATTCAGGCGCCGCGCGGCTCACACATCGACGTCCAGATCACCGACCCAGGAATGTTCTCCCATGTCAAAGACAGCGTAGTGCTGGTCGGGAGTGCTGCGGGGGACGATTTTGTGTATTACCGCCTGCAGGTGGGCAGCGGCTTGAACCCCCGTACCTGGCTGCTGGTCGGGG
>JAQBDA010000041.1:0-28118 GCA_032124675.1 Chloroflexota bacterium | reverse complement strand
GCTCGAGCAGCAGGGTGCGCATCTCTGCCAGGGCGGCGCGGGTGAGCTGGCGCTGTTCTTCCAGCCGGCGTTTGCCTTCCTGCGGATTCTTATCCCACAGCCGGGTCAGCACCTCGGCGATCAGGCTGGCAGAGAAAAGGGACTGGGTTACGGCATCGTGCAGTTCGCGCGCCAGCCGCTGGCGCTCTTCAACTGCTGCCACGTATTGGGCCTGCTCGTAAAGCTGGGCATTTTCAATCGCCAGAGATGCACGCTGCGCCAACGCCAGCAGCAAGCGCTGTTCTGTCTCGCCGAAACCGCGCGGCTCAAGAAAATTGACATTGAATACGCCGAAGATCCGGTCTCCAATCTTGATCGGGACATGCATGAACGAGCGGATGCCCTCCGGGTCTGTGATGCGCGCCGAAACCAGTGGGTCCTCACGCGTATCCTCCACGATCACTGGCTCACCGCTCAGGGCAGCCCTCCCCACCAGACCCTCACCTGGTTCGAATACCATCTGCGCCATCGTCTCCTGGCTGAACCCATTGGCCGCCCTCACGACGAGTTTTCCAGAGTCTTGTTCCCATACCAGGATTGCGCTCTTATCTGCCTGCAGCACATCCAGGGAGACATCGACCAGCGCCTGCATCACATGGATCAGCTCAAGGTGGCGGTACAGCTCCTCGTCAGCCCGGTACAGAGATTCAAGCTCATAAGTGCGCTCAGCAACGCGCTGCTCCAGTTTTCCGTACGAATCACGCAGCTGCCTGGCCATCTGGTTGAACTGCTCTGCCAGCTCTTCGATTTCATCTCCGGTATTGGCTTTGATCGTCTGGTCAAAATGTCCTTGTGCCACTTCCTGGGCTGCGACGATCAGCTCGTTAATCGGGCGGGTGATGCGCCGCACTCCGATCGCAACGATCAGTACCGGGATCACGATCCCCAGCCCGATCATGATGATCAAGAATTGGCGGTAACCCTGGCTGCTGCTGATCAGAGACGACCAGTTTTCTTCGGTCACCAGACCCCAGGTTGTCCCCGGCACTGGTGCATACCCGGCAACGATTTCCCTGCCATCTATATTTTTACCGCGGCTGGCACCCGACAGCCCAGTCAGCAGCCACTCCACAGCCGGTTGGGAAGAAAAATCAAACCCAATAAGTCCTGCATCAGAGTGATAGATTGCCCGCCCTGAGCCGTCTACCAGGTACATCTGACCACTGCTGGTCAGGCGTTGTTTCACGATCCCGCCATAGAAGGCACTCACCGCAGATTCTCTTATGCGGAACATTCCCACCAGAACGCCCAGCAGCTCACCCTGATCGCCGAATATCGGCACCGCAGCCGCAATCACCTCTGCATTTTGTTTGCCATCGTCCAAGATATCCGAATAAACCGGCCCCGGAGAACGGATAAGCTGGCGGAAATAATCGCGATTTGACCAGTCCCTCCCAATAGTTTCCAATCTCCCGGGCAGTGCTGCGACCACCTTGCCGTGTGTGTCTAACACCAATATACCGCCATCGAAAACCACCAGCCGGTTTGCGGCTTCCTGCAGCGCGGCTGATAGTAGCCTGGCGTCACCGGAACGCAGACCGGAAGTACGTGCTACCTCGGTCAGGATCTGCGTATAATTCCCCAATTCGTTGGCTAGCTGGCTGGCAGACAGCCGGGTTACCTGTGCGTCCTTCTCGATCACCAGATCCCCGGTCACTTGCTGGTAAGCCACGAATGTCGCTATCGCCACGCCTAATAAGATCAAGATTGTCGGCACGAACGACCAGACAATAATCTTGACCGCCAGACTCCGCAGACGAATCCTGGGCTTTTCTATCAATTTCTACCCTTCTTGCTGTAAATTCTGGATTTGGTCGCTAACGTCTTTAATAATGTCTACCGGCGCCTGACCCAGGGTAAAAATCTGGTCCCAGGCATCATAAGCCAGGCGTTTAGCGTCGTCCATGTTGGGGAAAATTTCAGCGGTAACAGAGTAGCCCTTCAAATGCCCATCTGCAAATGCAGCGATATCCAACTCTTCGGTCTGCTGCGGGAACTGGGCATGGATGAAATTCTCCCACTCCGCCAGCAAAGACGCACGCGCCGGCTGCAGGAAGTTGGCACGCGCCATCGCCAGACCATATTCCTTGCTGATCAAGTATTTCAGCAGGTCCCAGGAAGCATCGGGGTACCGGGTGCCGATGTAGATCCCGTAACCGTCGGTCGTCGCCAGGGTAACTTTCCTGACAGGACCGGTTGGGAATGGCGCCACCCCAACCCTGAATTTTGCCTCGCTGAGGATATCTTTCAACGACCAGGAGCCATCCTCAACCATGGCTATCCTTTCAGCTACAAATGCCTGGCGTGTGTTCATGTTGTTTACATCCAGGAAGTTTGCCATCACCCGGTCGACCCACATCCGCTCCCGCAGCCATTCCAGTGCTGCCAGGGCTTCAGGCTCCGACATCCGGCTGATAGTAGGATCCTCTGGATCGATAAAATGCCCGCCCCACCCGTTGACATGCACCTGGATGCGCTCCCAGGAGATATCCAGCATGCTGCCCCATAAGTCAGTATTGCCGTCACCATCCTGGTCGTGAGTGAGGTTCCTCATCGCCTGCAGGTAATCATCGTATGTCCAACCGCCGTCGGGATATTCCACCGCATACCGGTCGAACAGGTCTTTGTTGTAGTAGAGTGCCAGTGCACCGTGGTACTTCGGCAATCCATACTGGCGGCCATCGCGGGTAAAGAACGACAGGTATTGTGCCGGGTCCCAATCCTGGATAGTCGCCTCGTCCAGGTCTCTTGCAACATAGGGACGCAAATCCAGCGTCAGATTCTCCTGAGCGATAATCGGATAGAATGAGCAGCAGGCCGCGAACACGTCCGGGGCAGTACCGGCCTTCATGTCTGCAATCAGGCTCTCCTCAACATCTGCCGGGTCGGGCACATAGAAAACGCGAGTGCCAGGGGTTTGCTGGTGGAACCTGCCGAGCATCTCCTGCGCCATAGACGGGAACCACTCGGTGCTCCAATCCTGATAGACCAACTGCACCGGCTGTTGGGCAGTAGGGGTTGTTCCTGCTCCAATTGCGGTGCAGGCCTGCAGAGCGGCTCCCGCTGCCGCTGTACCCGCCATGCGCAGGAAGCCGCGCCGGGAAAGACGCTTATCATGTGGATTAGATGCGATTAACGAGCTCATCTCACTGACCTCCGGCATGATGTAGTATAACGAGGACTGTCAGAAAAACAAAGGGGAAATCTTAAATCTGAAGATCCCCCAAGGGCCCGGTCTCTATCGGTTTCGATCGGTGCACCCGAAAGCTGTTTGTGCTCCCGTTTCGATTATCCGCAGCAAAGTTTTTGGATCACGTCCAGCAGCGCTTCCGGTGGGTCTGCTTTGCTGATCAGGACATCCGCGCGGGATTTCTCCGTAAGCTTATACAGGTCGGGGCGGCTGGTAAGGGCAACGATTCTTGCATCGGGGCATAATGTGCGCAAATCTGCGACTACATTCTGGAACGAGCGCACATTATGAGGGTCTTTTTTGAGCAGAATTCCCTTCAATTCTGCATCGATGATAATTATATCCGGAGAGCTCTGACCGGCATCTGCCAGCAGGCTTTCTCTATCCGCTGCTTCGATGATTATACAATCTTCTACCTGCTGTTCCAGCAGCAGGCGCAGCGCCGAACGTACATCTCTCTGATCATCTGCGATTAAGACTTGCATCTCAAAGCCAGAGTATAAGCCGAAATCTATCCGGCTGCACCCAGCGTTGGGAGAGATTTTATCCTGTACCGCAGCACAGGATTCTACCTGGTCACTTGACCAGATTGTTCTTCAATGCCATAGCAACCGCCTCGGTGCGGCTGGACACGCCAAGCTTCGAAAGGATGCTGCTGACATGGAATTTGACCGTGGATAATGAAATGACCAACCGGTCGGCGATCTGGTTGTTATTCAATCCTTCTACAAGCAGAGCCAGAACCTCCTGCTCGCGCTCGGTCAGCTCGACAAGTGGTTCAGCCGGAGTCCGGCTGGCCTGGATCAATACCTGGGCTGCCTCTGCAGCCAGGGTTGGGCTGCCAGCATGTGCAGAACGGATGGCAGTTGCCAGCTCATCCGCGGATACATTCTTTAACAAATAACCGATTGCCCCGGCCTTCAGCACGCCCTGTACCAGAGCCTGTTCCTTAAAACTGGTCAGGGCGATAACCTGGATGGATGGAAAGCGGTTCTTGATTTCACGCGTAGCCTCTGTGCCATCCATGCCCGGCATCACCAGATCCATCAGGATCACATCTGGATTGACCTGCTCACAGATGCGCACAGCTTCATGGCCGTCGCTTGCTTCGCCGACCAGCTCCAGATCATCGTAAACCAGCAGTATGGCACTCAGCCCGCTGCGTACCACCGTGTGGTCGTCGACCAGCATCACCCGGATGGGTTTTATATCCTCAACCATGCATCCTCCTGCCGGCAGTAGTGAATCATAAAGGTCACCTGGCAACTTGAGAAAAGACATACCCAGTAGGGGGGCAATTTCCCCTTAACCGCGTATCTACGCAGAGAATTATACTCAATTCAAGGGGGAATCGTTCTACTATTCAGGGTTGGTCGCAGCAGGAAGAGCAGATTTTCAGCGTATAACGACGGATGTGCGCGGGCCTCCGGGATTGGATGTAACCACCAGCCCATCCTTCACCAGACTGCCCTGATAATTCCGGCTGTCGGCGACAGCCCGCCAGCCGCTGAGTACAAACGGAAGCGGACCATCCGCAGGCAGCCATTCGCCGTTGTACTTGCGCACAATATGGACGTGTTTACCGGTTGCGCGCCCGCCTTCACAGGAGGGATGTCCGATATTTCCATCCTGCGCGATCACAGCACCCGGTTGGACGAGCTCACTCTCTGCCAGGTGATAATACACCACCACCCATCCGGTCTGCTCATATCCGTCCCCATCAAGGTCCAGTGCTACCGCGTTGCGGGCTGCACGGGCGATCACCCCGGGCGCAACCGCCGTAGCCCAGCGGGCAGAGACAGCGCAGGTCGCTTCACCCGTCACAGGCGAGAAGTCTAAAGCCCCGCGCGGCGTTCCCGAATCCCAGGCCGGATGCGGGCCGCCCGTCAGGCTCCAGCGCTCCCCGGGTATGAATGGCAGTTCCATCTCCGGCTGGGCCAGTCCAGCCGGTATGACTGGACCCAGGGCAGCCTGCCTGGCCCAGGGGTCACCGAACATCTGCTGGTAAAGCCTGATGAAGTCCCCCGGTGCATAGAGAGCCATCTTCCAGGCATCGATACGGTAGAATTTCGAAAACAGGTGCTGGAGCGCTGCACTGCCGGCATTGAGCTCCGGGTATATCTGCTCGACTTTCTGGTCCGGGTACTTAAGCGTCAGCAGGCTGCCCTGGCGCCAACCGTAATAACCGACATTCAGCTGGGTGGCAGTCATCAGCAGTTCCTGGTAGAGACCTTTCCTTCCTGGGGCATAGAAGCCAATCGGGTATTCCGCCTGCCGGGCATCTTCAGGGTATCCGGTAACCCAACCGGAACGGAATTCCAGGAAAGCCAGGAGCAGCCTCGGGTTGACCGAAGACTGGCTGGCGACGCGCCGGACGATCTCAATACCGGAAACAACCTCGCCGTCCAGGGTCTCAGTGTAGACACCAAGGAACCCGCCTGCTTGATGGACGAAGCCGGGCATATCAAAGCCGACATCCGCTGGCGAGTAAATAACCTCGCCATCCGGCAGCAGCAGTCCTGCCACAGAACGTTCATCATAATCCCCAGGGATATGCAGGACCTGACCAGGTGTTATGTAGCCCTGGGAGGGGACCACACCTGTCGAGATGATCTCTTCCGGCTCAACACCAAACCGTGCCGCCACTCCCGGCAGCGTATCGCCGGATTGGGCAGCATAGGCATGATATCCCGGCAGCTCGCTGGTGATGACTGGGGTTGGTGATCCCGGGTCGCTAAACAGGGTGGGAACCACCGTGGCTGGGACAGATGTCACCAATGACGGAGCAGGACCTGCCTGCAGCGTCTGGCGCAGCGTGTCCCCATCCGGACTGCCCGAATCGGCAGCAGGAAATGGAAAATTGCACGCCATCCAGGGCAGCACCCACAATATCGCCAGAAACCCAACCAGCCTAGTCTTCATATCAGCCGCTTGATTTTACCAAGTATTAGGGTATTTCCAAAACGTGACAATAAACACTCATGAATGTCACTTGCGGGATGCGGGTCTATTTTGTATAGTGGTTATACACTGCGTCAGACCGGGTCTCTTCCCGAACCGTTCCAATTGCAACCACAGCAGGGAGCCAAGACATGAAGTACAAGCCACGGACATCAAGATTCAACCGGCTGGTCTCCGCCTCCACACTGGCTTTTATGCGAGAGGGCAGTCGTATCGCGGATTATTCCTTCTTCGACAGGCTGCATGGATATGTGTATGCGCGCTGGCCTTACCTGTATATCGGTATCGGAACCGGAGAACACCCGGTGGCGAAGAGGCTCGCACCCATCCTGGCTGCACTGCAGCGTGTGCTGCCCGGTTCACAGCAATCGAAACTGGCACCGACCACGAGTGGCGACCTTGACCCACAAGTCAGCACGCATACCTACGCGGATGGCTATCACGGAAAAGTCGTCCCGCTGGAAGCCGCAGCCCAGCTGGTGACGGTAAACGAGCCGGTCCACCTGCCTGACCTGGAGCATGTTATCCCCTATGTGCGCGCCCGGGATATCATCCTGCAGAATCCGGACCATATCATCGCCCTGGAATGCCCCTGCCGCTCAAGCCGGGAGAATCCCTGCCTGCCCCTGGATGTGTGCCTGATCGTCGGCGAACCATTTGCAGGTCTCGTCGCCGAGCATCACCCCAGGCGCTCGCGCTGGATCTCATCCTCCGAGGCAGTCGCGATCCTGCAAGCCGAAGACGAGCGCGGCCACGTCCACCACGCTTTCTTCAAGGATGCCATGCTGGGCAGATTTTACGCTATCTGCAATTGCTGTGCCTGCTGCTGCGGAGCGATGCAGTCGCAACGGCGCGGCACGCCCATGCTGGCATCTTCAGGATATATCAGCCAGGTGGACGAAGATTTGTGCATCGGCTGCGGCACCTGCGCCGAAACCTGCCAATTCGGCGCACTATCGGTCGAGGGGCTGTATGCCGAGATCGACCACCAGCTGTGTATGGGCTGTGGTATCTGCGTTTCGCACTGCGATCAGGATGCTCTGAGCATGGTGCTGGAGCCCTGCAAAGGTCAGCCTCTGGAGCTCCAAAAGCTCATCGTCCATGCCGCACAGATGACGTAGTCCTCCTTGGAGAGGACGGGGCAAGTCGTATTGGATCAATTTCGGACTATTGACTTAGCTCGATAGGTACAATAGCTGGGCTGAGTAGACAAATCCACACAGAGAGAAGTGCTTGTGACGCTTGCTGAGATGTTTGCGGAATAACGAAAATGCTCGCCGTCGTGGCGAGCATTTTCTTGCTGGCGGGGAGGACAGGATTCGAACCTGCGGTCGAGGTTTTTGCCCCGACAACCGCTTAGCAGGCGGCCCCAATCGACCACTCTGGCACCTCCCCATGTATGGCTTTCAGTAGTCAGCAAACGCTCTTGATAACCAAAAAAACTGGACACTTGCTGCTGACGGCTTCAAAGCGGAGGGAGAGGGATTCGAACCCCCGGTGGGTGTAACCCCACAGCTGTTTTCAAGACAGCCGCCTTAGACCGCTCGGCCATCCCTCCTTGAGTTTGCAGCGACTCCCTCCCAGGCGCAGCGATTCTACCACATCTAAATCGGCGCTGCAACAACAGTAATCTCCTCCCGCGGGTTGGATTCGAGCGCAAGTCGATCGTTCCTGTCAGCCTGCGGGAGAAGCAATCCCGTGCTATACTTACCCAATTATTTCCCTGAGCGAACAGGAGCCTCCCTGGAATCTCGATGAGCCATATCGCGCGCTCGACCCTGATTGTCGCTGTCTTCTTTGGGCTTGAAAAGCTGCTTGGCTTTTTGCGCCAGGTGATTATCGCCCAACAATTCGGCCTTTCCTCCGAGCTGGATGCCTTCAATGCTGCCAACAACATACCCGACCTGCTCTTTGCCCTGATCTCTGGCGGTGCACTGGCAGTGGCATTGATCCCGGTTCTCTCGGCTACGCTGGACAGAAGCGGGCAAACTGCCATGTGGGCCCTGTTCTCACGGGTCGCAAACATCGTGTTTCTGGTCACTGCCGGGTTATCGATAATCGTAGCACTGTTTGCCGACCAGCTCGTAACCTGGCGGCTGGGGATCGCGCCGGGGTTCACGCCGGAACAGCAGGCGCTGGTCGCCGACCTGATGCGCCTGAACCTGATCGCGACGCTGCTCTTCTCCTTGAGCGGGTTAGCCATCGCCGGCTTGCAGTCCAACCAGCATTTCGCCCTGCCCGCTCTCGCGCCCAGCATGTACGACATCGGCACGCTGTTTGGGGTCATCATCCTGGCACCCCAAACCGGCTACCAGATCGGACCGGTCAGCCTGCCTGCATTTGGGTTGGGGGTGTACGGGTTGGTGTACGGCACTATCCTTGGCGCGGCGCTGTTCCTGGGGGTACAGATCCCGGGGCTGCTCCGCTATCACTTCCGCTGGACACCCAGGATCGACCTGAACGACCCGGGTGTGCGCCGGGTTCTGTCACTGATGGGGCCACGTGTCCTGACGGTCTTCTTTATCCAGATCATCTTTCTCGCCCAGGATAATATCGCCTCACGCCTGGCCTCCGGATCGGTCACGGCCCTGGTTTACGGCTGGCTGTTCATGCAGGTGCCAGAGACAATCATCGGCACAGCCTTGGGTACAGTGCTCCTACCGACCCTCTCCGAGCAGATCGCTCGTAATGAAATAGATTCTTTCCGCACAACGATGAACAAGACCCTGCGTCTGCTGCTGGCGCTGACCATCCCCAGCGCGGTGCTGCTCTCTTTGGTGATCCGCCCTGCAGTGGGCATCCTGGATTTCGACCCCGCTGGCACGGACCTGGTCGTCTGGGTGGCACGCATGTTCATGTTTGGGCTGGTCGGTCATTCCTTGCTGGAGGTGGTGGCACGCTCATTTTATGCCCAACAAGACGCCATCACCCTCTGCTCGCCTCCGGGTTGAACATCATCCTGATGATTACATTCGCCGTCTTACTGGGCTTTCGATACGGCGCAGCGGGAATTGCATTGGCAAACTCGCTGGCATTCACATCCCAGGCATTGCTGCTGCTGTACCTGCTCAACCGCCGCTTTGGCGGCTTGCTGAACGTCGGCAGGACGCTGCTCAGAGTAATATCATCGACCGCTGCCGCGGGGCTGCTGGTATATCTTTTGCTGCAGCTGCCTTTCCCGCAGCTGCCCCTGGCGGTGTTTTCGCTTGCGGCCGGGGGGGCGATTGTGCTGCCGTTCATCTGGCCTGAGCTCAAAGCACTGATAAAATTATGACCCATCGGCAGCAGGATTCATATACGATCGATTAAACGAAACGCTGCCATTCTGAGCAAGCGAAGCGACTGAAGAACCCCAGAAACGATCATCACCAACGACGTTCACAGGGACTCTTCGCTGCTTCTGGCAGCTCAGAGTGACGCTTAAGTGGAGGACCCAATGAAACTAAAGGACAAACATATTGCATATCTGGTCGAAGACGGCTTCGAGGACCTGGAATTCTGGGTGCCGTTGATGAGGCTGCGCGAGGAGGGCGCACGGGTAACCGTGGTGGGCAGCGGCAGCGCGCAGCACTATACTGGCAAGCACTGCCTGCAAGCCACCCCGGATGCGCGCGCAGGAGATGTGAGTGCAGATGACTTCGATGCGCTTGTCGTCCCCGGCGGCTGGGCACCGGACAAACTGCGTCGCTACACTGCCGTGCTGGACCTGGTGCGCGGCGTCTACCAACAGGACAAAATCGTTGCCGCCATCTGCCACGCAGGCTGGGTGCTGGCTTCAGCCGGGATCCTGCGCGGGCACCGGGCTACCGGCTCCAAGGGCATCAAGGATGATATGATCAACGCCGGAGCCACCTGGGTGGACGAGCCAGCTTTCCGGGATGGCAACCTTGTGTGGGGCCGCGTCGTGGAAGATATCCCCGATTTCTGCCGCGAGCTGGTCCAGGCTCTGGCTGAATGAAAATCAATATGTAAGGGAAAACACAATGCGCAAATCACCGAAAGCAACGATTCTCTTCATCTTGCTGGTTTTACTGCTCAGCAGCGCGAGCACCGCACCCGGCGTTATAACAACCGCAGCTCAGGAAGCCCTCTGGCAGTCCAAAGTCGACCCATGGGTGCTGGAGACCGGGACTACGGGCCAGACCGAATTCCTGGTCTACCTGATCGAACAGGCAGACCTGAGCGGGGCTGCCGCTTTGAAAACAAAGCTCGAGAAGGGCTCCTATGTCTTCGAACAGCTGACCGCAGTCGCTGACCGCACCCAACCCGCGGTGACAGCCGCACTGAAGGCACAAGGAGTGCAGTATAGACCGTACTGGGTGGCAAACATGATCTGGGTACGCGGCGGGCTGGAGGTCGTGCAGGCCATGTCCGAACGGGCGGATGTCGCCCATATCTACGCCAACCCCACGGTAATAGCTGATGTGCCGGAGCCAGACCCTGCCAAAGACTCCCCGGCCTCGCCGGAGGCCATCGAATGGAATATCCTCAAGGTCAACGCCGACGATGTCTGGGCAGCCGGTTTTACTGGTCAGGGAGCCGTGATCGGCGGGGCAGATACCGGCTACGATTGGGACCACCCGGCGCTGAAGAACCAGTACCGCGGCTGGAACGGCGCCTCTGCCGATCACAACTACCACTGGCATGACGCCATCCACAGCGGCGGAGGGGTATGCGGGCCAGATTCGCCCGAGCCGTGCGACGACCACGGTCACGGCACTCATACCATGGGCACCATGGTCGGTGATGACGGCGGCAGCAACCAGATCGGCATGGCTCCCGGTGCTCGTTGGATCGGCTGCCGCAACATGAACGTCGGTGCGGGCACGCCTACAACATACGCCGAGTGCTACCAATGGTTCATCGCCCCCACCGATTTGAACAACCAGAACCCAGACCCGTCAAAAGCGCCGGATGTGATCAACAACTCCTGGGGCTGCACACCTGGGGAGGGCTGCGATGTTGCCAACCCCAACGTGCTGCTTACGGTGGTGAACAACGTGCGCGCTGCCGGCATCCTGACCGCACACTCAGCCGGCAACAATGGCAACACCTGCGAATCCGTGGATGAGCCGGCCGCGATCTATGATGCTTCCTACACTGTCGGCGCGACGGATATCTCCGACAATATCGCCAGCTTCAGCAGCCGCGGCCCGGTGACCATCGACGACAGTGGGCGCTTGAAACCGGATGTATCCGCACCGGGGGTGGGCATACGCTCCAGCGTGCGTGGTGGCGGCTACCAGGGTGGATGGAGCGGCACCAGCATGGCTGCCCCGCATGTCGC
This sequence comes from Chloroflexota bacterium, assembly GCA_032124675.1. GTDB lineage: Bacteria > Chloroflexota > Anaerolineae > Anaerolineales > UBA4823 > JAQBDA01. The sequence continues at coordinate 16,641 of JAQBDA010000041.1, read as the reverse complement.
CGGATTGGTCGGGCTGCTCATCTCCGCCAACCCCACCCTGGCCGGTCAGGTGGACGTCTTGGAAGACATCATTGAGGCTTCTGCCGTAGATATTTCGGCCTTTATCAGCCCCTCACAAAACTGCGGCGGAATCCCTTATACACAAATCCCAAACAACACTTTTGGTTACGGTCGAATCGACACCCTGGACGCGCTCTATGGCGAATTCGTTCTAAACAAGTCTGCCACGACCAATGAGGTTTTTCCCGGTGAACTTATCACCTATTCAATCCAGTTAACATATACGATCTCCACTCTACCCACAACTAACATAGCTCTAACAGATACTTTGCCAGCCGGAACTACCTTCATCACCGCCACCCAACCCTACAGCTTCGATGGCTCTACCATACGGTGGGACTTTACCAGCATGGGAGCTAACGAAACGAAAAGCGTCGACCTGGTAGTACAGGTCTCGTCCAGCGCGCGTGGAACGATTGATAATATTGATTATGGCGCCCGCAGCGATGATGTAGCAACGGTGACCGGCGACCCGGTCAGTGTGGACATCGTCGCCCTCGACGAAATGCTCTCCAAGACCGCGCCTGCGGTCATCCCTCCCGGCAGCACCTTGACCTATACGCTTGCCGTCACCAACCCCTACAGCAGCCTACCGATCCATAACGTCGTGCTGACCGATGTGGTCCCTGCCAACACGACATTCATAACTGCTACGCTGCCTGTCGTCGTCAATAGGGATGTGCTCACCTGGACGCTGCCGGTTCTGCCGCCCGGTGAGACCTGGAAGAACAGTCTTGTGGTGCAGGCTCCGTTGGTTTACGCCGGGGAGATCGTCAACCAGAACTATGGGGTGCGCAGCGACGAGACAGGAACGATACCCGGCTCACCGGTGACCACCCAGGTTCACAGCCTGGCGCTGGCAAAGTCCGCTATACCGGACCTGGCAGATATCGGCGACCTGATCACATATACTCTGACGGTCACCAACCAGAACAAGATGAGCACAACCCACAATATCATCATTGAAGATCTGCTTCCGGATTACACCGCTTATGTCCACAGCGATGGCGCTTACGATCCGGCTAGCGCGGTGGTCACCTGGACGAAATCTGAGCTGCTGCCAGGCCAGACCTGGCAGGCGCATCTGACCGTTGCCGTGCTGGATGGAGCCGTAGCGACAATCGACAACTCGGATTACAGCGTGGGCAGCGATGAGACTCCTGAGCCTCTGTATGGCGAACCGGTTTCCACCCGCTTGCAGTCGTATCATTACTTCCCTCTGGTTTTCAAAAGTAATGGGAAATAAGCTCTCGTCTACCTCATTCTTTTTGCCGCAGCAGGCGTGAAGAATTGCCCAGGATGATCAGGTCGGGGACCGATTGGGCGGCAGCGGCTAAGACCGGCGGCAGGTAGCCTAGAGCTGCCAGGCTCAAACCTACCAGGTTGTACAGCGCAGTAAAAGCGATGTTCACCTTCACCACACGCATCGTGCGGCGAGCGATGAGCAGCGCCTGCGGTACCAGGGTCCAGTCATCGCGCATCAGGGCGATGTCCGCAGCCTCGACCGCAATTGCCGAACCGGCGACGCCCATTGCGATGCCCACATCTGCCTGCGCCAGCGCGGGGGCATCGTTCACCCCATCACCGACCATGATAACCGTGTGTCCCTGCGATTGGTATTCCTGCACCACACGGATCTTATCCTCAGGCAGCAATCCGGCGCGGTATTTCACCCCGAGCTGCCCAGCCAGCGTCCGGGCCACCTCCTGGCTATCGCCGGTGATCAGCTCTATTTGCTGGATCCCCAGGCTGCGCAGCTCTCCGATCGCCAGCGGCACTTCCGGTCTTAGCGTATCGGCAGCCGCCAGAGCACCCAGCACCTGTCCATCTGCGGAGACCAGCAGCAGGGTTTTCCCTTCGGCCTCCAGCCTGGCAATGCGCTGGCTGAAATCGCCATTCACTCCATCATAATGATTTGCAAAACGCCGGCTGCCGACCGATACCTGCTGCCCGTTCACCTCCGCCCGCACGCCCAGTCCTGGAAGAGCTTCGAAATGCAGCGGCTGGTACAGCTCCAGGCCGCGCTTGAGAGCTTCCACCCTCACTGCCTGCGCTAAAGGGTGCTCGGAATACCGTTCGGCAGAAGCAGCCAATTGGAGAATTGCGAGAGGCGAATTATGAATTAGGAGAGATGAATTAGGATTTACGAGACGAGAGGAAGGAGAGGCGAGAGTCGTATGAGATATTTTCGCCTCGTATTCCCCTGTTCCTAATTCGCTACTCCTAATTCCCGACTCGCTATACCTAATTCCTAATTCGCTATTCGCAATTCCCACAATTTCTGTGATCTCTGGCTTACCCAGGGTCAGCGTACCTGTCTTGTCGATCAGCAGAACGTCGGCTTTTGCCAGGATCTCAAGGTATTTGCCGCCTTTGATCATCAATCCGCGCTTTGCCCCCGCGCCAATCGAAGCCAGCATGGCGATGGGCGTCGCCAGGGCGAACGAACACGAGCAGGCGACTAACAGCACCGCCGCCGTAGCCAGGGGATCGCGCCGGATCAGATATGTTAGGGCTGCGATCCCGGCTACCAGCGGCAGGTAATAGGCAGAAAACCGGTCGGCGATGCGCTGCACATCCGCCTTATGTGCTTCCGCCTGCTCCACCAGGCTGATCACCCGCCCGTAGGTGGAATCCGGGCCGACATGGGTCGTACGCACATGCAGGCTGCCCAGGTTGACCAGCGTGGCAGCGTAGACGCTTGCTCCCGGGCCGGCTTCCACCGGCAGCGACTCTCCGGTGATGCTGGACTGGTCGACTGTTGCCTGACCGCCGGTCACTTCCCCGTCAACGGGGATCATCTCGCCGGGTCTCACGATCACGATGTCGCCAGCGCTCACCTGCTCGATGGGGGTCTCGATCTCCTCCCCCTGGCGCTCGATGCGAGCCATCCGGGGTGCAATTTCCGTCAGGTCCTTAACCGCCCGGCGGGCGCGCTCGGCGGTGAAGCTCTCCACATAATCGCCCACGCGCATAAAAAAGACTACCACTGCGGCTGTCGCCCATTCTCCCACTGCCAGGGCAGCGATCACGCCTAACGTCATCAGGGTATGGGAGATAATCTGCCGGTTCAACGCCGCCCGGACTACCTTTACAAAGACCGGGTAGCCGCCAACCAGCACGATCCCCAGACCGACAAACCAGGGTATCTGGGACGTGATCGCTTCAAAGAGACCCAGCCACTCACCCACCACAACAACAAATAGCACCACACCGAATACAACGCCAAGCAGAGCCATGATTGGGCGGGTGAAATCCTGCAATCCGGCAGTTCCAGCGTCAGTATTGGCAGCCAAATCTGGGACAGAATAACCGGCGCGCTCAACTGCCCGGCGGATTGCTGGCAGGTCAACCGCCTCTGCATCCAGCCGGACGACCGCCTTTTCCGCGGCCAGGAAAACCTCGACACCCTCTACCCCCGGCAAGGAGGAGATGGCTTTCTGCACGTGCATGGTGCAGTCGGCACAGTCCATGCCTGCGACCGGGACCTCAATGGTTTGAAAGTCTGGCATGGACCCATTATAATCCAGGAAGGTTGAGGTATCTTGGAGGTGAATCTATGTCGATGACCCCGCGTGAGCGCGTATTAGCAGCCCTAAACCATGAGGAGCCGGACCGCGTCCCGATCGTGTTCGGTGCCAGCAATGCCACCAGCTTAAGGCTTAAGCCATACCAGGCTTTGAAGTCCCTGTTGGGTGTGGAAGATGATGAGCGCTACCTATACGATTGGCTCGAGCTCGGCTCGATCGCCCCCAGCGAACAGGTCTTGCAGCGGCTGCACAGCGATGTGCGTGGGATTTTGGACCGCTTCCCGCGCGCCACCCGTATCAGAAACCAGGAACGCCCTGCCCACTCGCCATTCATCGATGACTGGGGCATCGGTCAGGTCGAGTGGGAGCCGGGCGTCTGGTTCCCCAGCATCCACCCGCTGGCAGAGGCCCAGGCACTCGAAGATATCGACGCCTATCCCTGGCCAGACATGGACGATCCCACCCGGGTAGCCCACGTGCACCAGCAGGCACAGCAGTTGGCGGAAGAGAATCAATATGCCATCATGGCCACGCCCTGGCTGCTGTTCCCGCTGGAGCGCGCCAACGCCCTGCAGGGCATGGAGCGCTTCTTCCCCAACCTGGTCGCCAACCGTGAGTTCGCCGAAGCAATGCTGGCGAAGATCGCCGGGCTGTGCAAGACATTGATGAGTCACTTCCTGGCTGAGCTGGGTGAGCATGTCGACATCATCAAAATCGGCGACGATCTGGGCATGCAGGATGGCTTGCTGATCTCGCCCAGGATGTACCGGGAGATCCTCAAACCGGTGCACGCCGATTATATTGCCTTCATCAAGGAACGCACCAATGCCAGGGTTTTCTTTCACACCGATGGCGATGTCTTCGATTTGATCGATGATTTTGTCGAGATCGGCGTGGATATCCTCAACCCCATCCAGACCTCAGCCGGCAGGATGGCGAACCTGGGGGAGCTGAAGAAACGCTATGGCAAGAACTTGAGTTTCTGCGGAGCAGTTGACACGTACCGGGTCCTGCCTTACGGTACCCCAGAGCAGGTGCGCCAGGAGGTTCGCCGGGTGATCGATATCCTGGGTCCGGGAGGCGGCTACCTGCTGGCAGCCGTGCACACGATACTGGACGAAGTGCCGGGCGAGAACGTCCTGGCGATGGTGGATGCCGCCCTGGAATACGGGCGCTACCCCCTGAAAGGTTAATATCCTGCCGGAAATAAAAGCGGGTGGCTGAGCCACCCGCATTCGTTTAGCCGCCTTCTTTTTCGTAGGGCACGCCGTCTGCTGCCGGCATCTTGCTGCGACCGACCACGCCCGCCAGCACGATCATGGTAACGATATAAGGCGTCATCAACAAGAACTCTGACGGTATCTTCACACCCAATATCGCCAGGCGGGAAGCTATCGAGTCGGAAAACCCAAACAGCAGACCGGCTCCGAACGAACCGAATGGGTTCCAATTGCCAAAGATCATCGCAGCCAGTGAGATGAAACCGCGCCCAGCAGTCATCACTTCATCAAAGCCGCTTACCGATCCAATCGTGAAATAGGCGCCACCAATTCCAGCAACCATCGAGCCCAACAGCACAGATATATAGCGAGTGCGAAAAACGTTGATGCCCAGGGTATCCGCCGCCCGTGGGTGTTCGCCCACGCTGCGCATCCGCAGCCCCCAGCGAGTGTAGTACAGACCCACATGGATCAAGACCAAGAGTGCGAACAATGCGTATACGAGAACGTTTTTATTGAACAGGATCGGCCCAATGAAGGGGATGCTGGATAGCAGCGGGATTTCAATCGGCGGGAATACGCCCGGTGTATTCAGCTCCTGTTGGTTAACCTGGAGAAATCTTGCTGAGATGTAGGAGGTCAGGCCGATCGAAAAGATATTGATCGCAGTGCCCGATATGATCTGGTTTGTCTTGTACTTGATAGAGAGCACACCATGCACTACCCCCAACATCGCCGATGCCATCACGGCAGCTAATAGACCGAGCCACAAGCTATCGGTCACGCTGGCGACCAGAGAGGCGACCATAGCGCCCATCAGCATCATGCCCTCAATGGCGATGTTCACCACTCCAGACCGCTCACACAGAATCCCGGATAGCGCGCCCAGGGTAAGCGGCACTGCTTTGAGCAGCGTTGTATTTGCCAGGCCAGCCAGGTTGATCGATTTACCTGCCGCGGCCCAGGTGAGGAAGGCCAGGACAAACATAGCCGCGACCGCACCCAACACCCAGTTCGTATAACGTCCAAACCCGCGCGGCTTCACGATCTGGATGATCCCCAGACCGATGCACAGCGCGGCCAGGATATTGAGCGTCAGCAGTGACGGGACCGTTATGTCGGGGATCGTGGCGGTCGCACCTCCAATAGTCATGCCAAACTTGGTGAGAGTGCCCGGCTCGATGATGGACCGGCTGAAAAAGAACCAGATGGCTGCTCCCAGAATGACAAATAGGATACCCATCACCCACTGGCGGGTGGGTGAGACAAGCTCGATTTCACGTCGCATTGTTGTAGCTGCCATGGATCAGTCCCCTCCCCAGGAAGTGACAAGGCCTTCTTCTTCGCCCTCCGCCGGTTCACGCAGACGATAAATTGTGCGGATAATCGCCGGGGCGGCGATGAACACCAGGATCATAGCCTGTAGGATGTTGATGATATCGATTGGGATACCTGCCGCAAGCTGCATGTTCGTCGCCCCATTGCGCAACGCTCCAAACAACAGCGCAGACAGGACCACTCCCGCTGGGTGGCTGTTGCCCAACAGAGCGATGGCAATGCTGTCAAAACCATAACCGGAAGAGAACGCCTGGGCCATGTAATAATTTACCCCCAACACTTCGTTCGTACCCGCCATGCCCGCCAGACCGCCAGCCAGGGTCATGCCCAGGATGATACCCATCGCAACGCTCACCCCGGCATAACGGGCTGCACGCGGGTTCAAACCGACCATGCGTAAGGAGAAGCCCCACTTCGTCTTCCACAATAGCCAGTACACCAACCAGGCCATCAAAAGGGCGATAAAGAACCCAAGATGGAAGCGGATCGGATCCTGGAAGAAGCGGTATAGTTTGGCCGAGTCCATAATGTTCGGGCTGACCGGGTTGAATGATTCCGGGCGCTGCATCGGTCCGTTGAGCAGCCAGTCGCTCAGACGGAAGGCAATGTAGTTCATCATAATCGTGTTGATCACCTCGTGCGCGCCTGTCCTGGCTTTCAGGAAACCGGGGATGAAGCCCCAGAGCGCGCCTCCCAGTGCACCCGCCAGGAACGCCAGCGGCATGTGGATGAACATCGGCAGCCCGGTTATCGAATAGCCCACATAGGTGGCGAAGATAGCCCCCATGAAGAGCTGCCCTTCCGCCCCAATGTTGAACAAGCCCACCCGGAAGCCCAAGGCAACCGACAGACCACCGAAAATATACGGGGTTGCAGCCACCAGGCTCTCGAAAAACGGGTAGAGTGCTTCTCTCAACGCCGCGGTGTCTCCACTTGTCAGAGCTGCCAGGATCTCACTCGGGCTGCCGAACGCTCCGATAAATAAAGCACCATAGGAGACCACCAGGATTTCCCAGGCAGTTTTTATCCCCTGCACAACGGATACCTGCAGTGCTTCATAGAATTGAGGGCTGGTCAGGATGATAAAGACACCCCCCAGCAGCAGCCCGGTAAAGATCGCCAGCACCGGTACGGCTAACGACGAGAGGATGCGCCGCCCGCGTGACTGGCCCCCAGCCGGTCCGGCAATCACTTCTTCAATGAAGATCTGAGCGGCATCTTTCTCTTGCGGCTTTTCTTCACTTTGTGGTTTTTCGTCACTCATTTATCGGTACCTCCGAATGAGAATGACAGTTTGGTTGAAGGCGTTAATCCACCTGGGCGATGGGTTTGACACCTGCCATCAGCAGTCCCAGGCCTTCTTTGGTTGCCTGGGAGGCGTCTAAGGTCTCGACGATCTCCCCGCGATACATCACCGCAATGCGGTCAGATAGACCCAGGATCTCATCCAGTTCGGTGGATATCAACAAGATGGCGCAGCCATCATCGCGCTTCTGGATCAGCCGGCTGTGGATATATTCGATCGATCCCACATCCAGACCGCGCGTGGGTTGAGCCGCGATCAACAATTTGATGGGACGTGAAAACTCGCGCGCCACGATCACTTTTTGCTGGTTGCCTCCCGAGAGCGAGCCAGCCGGAGTCCTTGCTCCAGGCGTGCGGATATCGAAATCCTTTATACGCTGGTCCGCCGACTCGCGGATTTTTCCCTCCTGCAGGACAACGCCCCTGGAGAAGGGGGGCAGGTAATACGTGTTCAGTATCAGGTTGTCTTCCACAGGGAATGGGAGCACGAGACCATCCGCCTGACGGTCCTCTGGGACATGCGCCACACCCGCTTCGGTAATTCGACGAGGAGACGCGCCGGTGAAATCCTCCCCATTGATCATCACCTGCCCAGATTGCGGTTGGGCAAGACCGGTCAACGCTTCCACCAGCTCGGTCTGCCCGTTGCCCTGCACTCCGGCAATCCCCAGGACTTCTCCCCCTTTCACCTCGAAGGAGACACCATCAACAGATACTTGATGACGCTGGTCCAGCACGACCAGGTCTTTCACCTGCAGAACAACCTCCTCAGTTTCAGCAGCTCCCTTCTCAACCTCCAAGTTGACTTCCCGACCCACCATCATTTCAGCCAGCTTGCTCTGGTCGGCATCGGAGGGCGTAGTCGTCCCGATCACTTTGCCGCGCCGGATAACGGTGATCCGGTCGGCTACCTCCAGGACTTCTTTTAGCTTATGGGTGATGAAAATGATCGACTTGCCCTGGGATACCAGGGAGTGCATAATATTGAAAAGCTCTTCCACCTCTTGCGGAGTGAGCACTGCGCTGGGCTCGTCCAGGATCAGGATATTCGCCTCACGGTACAGCAGCTTGATGATCTCCACGCGCTGCTGCACACCTACCGGTATATCTTCGACGTGGGCATCTGGATCGACTTCCAGGTTGTATTGTTCGGAGATCTGGCGAATCTTTGCCGCGGCAGCCCTGCGGTCGAGCAATCCCCCTGGACGCAGGTCCTCTTCCCCCAGCATGACATTTTCCGTCACCGTAAATACCGGCACCAGCATGAAGTGCTGGTGCACCATCCCGATGCCTTCCTTGATCGCATCGCTGGGCGAATTGACGGTGATCGGCTTACCCTTGACGAAGACTTCGCCTTCATCTGGCTGGTAGAGACCGTAGAGGATATTCATCAGCGTGGTTTTACCCGCGCCATTTTCTCCCAGCAGGGCATGGATTTCGCCATCTTCAAGCGTCAGATCGATGTGATCATTCGCCAATACGCCCGGAAAACGCTTGGTGATCCCTTTGAGTTCGAGAACGGGTGGCATGATGATCTGCGGACCTCCGGCAATATAGCTTATTATTTTATAAAAGGTTTAAGCTGATTTTAATGATTTTACCATAAGAAAAAGAGCCGGTCGATGACCGGCTCTTCGTGTTACATATTACATATCTGGCTACGGCTTGACGGAGATATCACCGGCGATGATACCGGCCTGGACTGCTTCCAGCTCGGTCGCCAGCTCGGAAGGCACCATCGATTCCATGTTGTGGAACGGTGCCAGCCCTACGCCGCCGTTATCCAGCGTACCGATGATCAACCCACCCTCGAAGCTGCCGTCGATCACAGATTCGATCGACTGGTAGGTGGTGATGTCCATGTTCTTCAGCACCGAAGTCAGGATGATGTCCTGGTATTCCGTCGCCGTCTCATACCAGTCGGAGTCCACACCGACGATGTAGACGTTGCCGCGCTCCTTCGCCGCCGCGGCCGTGCCCAAGCCCACCGGACCCGCTACCGGCATGATGATGTCAGCGCCTTCGTCGATGAACGCCAGACCCAACGTGCGCCCGTCTTCCGTGCTCTCGAAGTTGCCCGTGAACGAGCCGGTCTGTGCGGCCGGATCCCAGCCCAACACTTCCACGCTGGTCCCCTTCTGCGCATTGTAGTACATCACGCCCGCGTAGAAGCCGTCCATGAAGATCGTCACCGGCGGGATCTGGATGCCGCCGAACGTCGCTACCTTGCCCGTCTGCGTCGTCCCAGCAGCCAGATACCCGGCCAGGAACGCCGCTTCGTCCGTGTTGAACACCTGCCCCAACACGTTCGGGATCGTCGGGTCGTAGGCAAAGTCCACGATCGAGAACGGCACGTCCGGATTGCCTGTCCCGGCAGCCGCCGTCGCATCGCCCAGCAGGAACCCGACTGTCACGATGATGTTGCAGCCCTCGTCGACGAATGCCTTGATGTTCTTCTCGTAGTCGGTCTGCTGCTGGCTCTCAAGGTACGCGCCATCGATGCCGAAGTCCGCCATCGCATCCTGCACGCCCTTCCATGCCGTGGCGTTGAAGCTCCTGTCATCGATCCCACCAACGTCCGTTACCTGGCAGGCTTTGAACATCGCCTCAGGAGGTTCGGTCGCTTCTGGCGCTTTGGTTGGCTCAGGCGCTTTAGTTGGCTGTGCTGCTTCAGTAGGGGGTGGTGGAGCTTCGGTTGTCGCTGCTCCGCCGCAGGCGGCTAACAGCATAGCGACAATAATAAGTAATCCAAAAATGGGGTAGAGTTTCTTGGCCATACGTTTCTCCTCCAAAGAGAGTCTGGTTATATCTTTCTCTTAACTGAAAATATTTTGTTAACGAAGTTAGGAACAGGGCGATAATAATGGTCCGCGAACACCTCCTTGAGCTTCATAACACCCATCGTTGAAAAAATCGGCTGGATACCATTGAGTACACCTCATGTCAGCCAGCCATTTCCCAAATAGTTTATCTTTTTCCCATCATATACAAGTTTAGCATGAAGCTTTATCCTTGGCAATGTGTTTCAAACATTTTTAATCTGAAAAACGGCTCTCTCCCGTGGCAGGATCAACCCCGGTGTCGATATAACCGGCTTGCAGTTCCACCAGCATCTCCTCCACCAGGCGCTGCCTGCCCGGGCTTACCAGCTGCGGGTTGACATCCTGCAGCACCAGCGGCAGGATGATGCTCTGCCCACCCTGTCCTTCCATCAGCGCCGCCCAGATCTGCTCCACAGCTACAGCAGGATCGGAGATACCAAGCGTCGCAGCCCAGCTGGAGCGCAGCTCGGGTGAGGGAGAACCAGTGCCAATGATGCTGATCCCTGCACCTGCCAGCTCTTCTAATAAGGCAGGCTCAGCCATTTCGGGAGCTACGTAAACGCTACCCACCTGCCACTCTTGGAGGTAGCTAAGAGCCGTTCCCCGCTCCTCCAGACCGGCAGCGGGTGGCAGCTGGACGGTCAGCGGGTAGCCAGGGATTGGGAAAGGCGGTAAAACTGGCCGGCAGAGCCCGCATAAAAAGTACACACCATTGGTAAAGCCGGTCGCGGCCGCCTTTCCGGCAGGTGTCTCCTGCTCGCTCACCACACCCGTCCGCCAGTCTTCTGTGATCGCGGCAGCCAGATAACCTGCCGCAAATGCCAGCTGGTCGGGACTGCTTGCGGACGCGGTGATCGTGCTCACATTTGTGCCAGGCTGGATGCCGGGCACCCCGATCACGAGGAACTGGGTCCCAGGTGCGGAGGCAGCCAGTGACTCAATACCCGGGTCGGGAGCCAGAAGGACCACCAGCTCAACTTCCCTTTCCAAATCCTGAGCTGAAAGCTGCGCGACAACCTCAAACTGAAGCCCGGCATCTGCCGACAGACCGGCAAGCAGGGTCTCTAGACTTTCTCCCAGTTGAGGGTCGCTGCCTGGCGGTGTATATAGAATGACCGTTGGTACTGCCGGTTGGGGTGCAGGCGTATTCGTCGGTGAGGGGGTGAGTGATGGCTCGGCGGCAGCCAGGGACTCCACTGTAGCTGTTGGCGAGGGCAAGGGCTCCCCACCGCTGCAAGCGACCAGTAGCAGCCCAAGAATAACGAGCATCTGATAGTATAGTAAACGTCGGAAGCGGTTAATGGGTTTTATCTGGAATGAAAATTGCATGGAGTGACCTTAGGTAATTTTACTATGAGTTGTGTCACAACCGGTACTCTCTATATCCCCTTAGGCCGGCAAACAGCCGGTCCAAAATCTGGCAAACCGCCTAACACATTTATGCTTTTATTTAAGATACTTTCTGCGGTTTGCACTGTATAATAACCGCCATGATTGAACTTAACATCCCAGGCAGAGGCGTGCTGCGCCTGGAACATCTGGTCTGCGACGTCAACGGCACGTTAGCGCTGGATGGTCAGCTGCAGGACGGTCTGGCACGCTCGCTGCGGGAACTCCAGGACCGGCTGCAGCTGCACCTGCTTACCGCCGATACCCACGGACGGCAGCCGGTGATCGACCGACAGCTCGGCCTGCAGGCAGTCCGGGTGGCTCCGGGGGACGAAGCCCGGCAGAAAGCACAATATGTACAGCGCCTGGGTGCAGAGCGGGTTGTGGCGTTCGGTCAGGGAGCAAATGACGCCGAGATGCTGAAAACAGCCGCATTAGGTGTCTGCATACTATCCCAGGAAGGCACAGCTCTGCAGGCGCTTCTCTCTGCTGACCTGCTGGTTCCAGATATCCATGCTGCCCTGGATCTGCTGGAGAAACCACTGCGCATCGTCGCCAGCTTAAGAAAATGAACCTGCCTAAATCTGAGCTCATCCCAGACGACCCGGACAAGCTTCCACCTGCCAGACGCCGGCGAGCCCGCCGCCTGTTAACTCCGTTGGATGCCGACGAGCGCTCGGCATTCCTGGAAAAAGTCGCCCACCGCGCCTCGCCGACTTTTGATTTCTTCCTATTCTCCCTGCTGGCAGGCGTGGTACTGGCAGCCGGGCTGCTGTTGGACGAGCCCGCCCTGCTGCTGCTGGGCGCGCTTCTCGCCCCAATGATGGCTCCAGTGGTCGGGCTCTCGCTGGGCGCTGTCGTAGGCTCGTTGAAACTATTCCTGCGCAGCCTGACAGGCATCCTGATCGGCAGTGGTCTGGTATTCATCACCGGGGTGCTGGCAGGATATGTCAGCCAATCCTGGGAGACACCGAGCCTGATCCAGGCCTATTCGCACGCCCAGCTCTCCTGGGCTAACTTCCTGGTGCTGGCAGTTGGAGCGATCTTCACCGCAGCTGCCATGCTGCGCGATGGCGGGGGAACATCAGCTGCCAGCGTTGCCCTGTCTTATGGTCTCTACCCGCCAATCCTGGTGGCAGGGTTCGGCTTGAGCAGCGGCATCCCCAACCTGTGGCCGGATGGTCTGGCTGTGTATGCTATCCACCTCGCCTGGGCTGCGTTGTTAGGCGCAATCACGTTGGCGGTACTGGGCTTCCGTCCCTTAACCCTGTTTGGCTATACTTTTGGCGGGGCACTCGCCTTGCTGGGGATCATCCTGCTGATCGGCCTGGGCGGCACCGGAATGGTCTTCGGCAGCCAGGTGGCCCTGCCGACCCCGGTCCCGACCAGCACACCAACCATAACACCGACTGCTACCAGCAGCAGCACGCCCGTGCCTCCTACGACCACGCCTACCCCGACCCTCACCCCAACCCCAAGCTCCACACCTACCGAGACGCTGACGCCCAGCCCAACCCCCATGTACGCCCTGGTGCAGACCGAGGAGCAGACCGGTGCCCTGCTGCGTGACGAGCCTGGCGGGGTCGTCGTGGGCAGCTATTTCGATGGCACCCTGGTCCAGGTGCTGCCCGGTGAGATCAACCAGGATGGGGTTATTTGGGTGCGGGTGATCGCCCCGGATGGCATTGATGGATGGATGGTTCAAGGGCTGTTGGTGTCTGCCACGCCCGCCCCCTGACTGGTGACATAATTCTACCTGAATTCGGGATTAGAGAATTTTAGGGTTAATTCTGATTTTTACGACTGCTTATCCAGATCGGGTGACCCGAAGGCTCCTGGCAGAAGTTCTCTGACGGTTTTTTCGTCCACTACACGTCCCGTTTCATCGGCGATGATGACCAAGGTTTCCTGTCCGAACTCTGCCAGCACCTGGCGGCAGGCGCCGCACGGCGAACCGCCATTCATTGTTGCCACAGCGATCGCCCGGAAATCCCGCTCTCCCTCGGATACAGCTTTAAAGACAGCGACCCGCTCTGCACAGATCGTCATCGGGTAGGCCGCGTTCTCTACGTTCACCCCCTCATATATACGCCCCGAGGCTGATAAAAGTGCGGCGCCGACCGCATAATCCGAATAAGGTGCATATGCCCACTGCCGGGCATCTATAGCTGCTGCAATCAATCGCTCACGATCTTCACTCGCTAACATCGGAGACCCTTTCCCCATCAGACTGTTCAGGTAGTGAAGCCTGCACACGTACTTTGCGTATTCGCCGCCCAATGACCTGCTCGACCGTCAAGAGCACGTTATCAATGCGCAGACTCTCCCCGCTGGTAGGCACCCGCCCTAACCGGCTGTAGATGAACCCTGCCAGGGTGTCCGCTTCTTCTTTCGGCAGGCTGCTGGTAGTGATCTCATTGAAATCATCCAGATCGATGCGCCCCTGGAAAAGGTAATCCCCATTGGCCTGCGCTTCATAGGGAAGCTCTTCCCCCTGGTCATACTCATCCTGGATCTCGCCAACAATCTCTTCGACAATATCCTCCAGCGTCACCAACCCGGCAATGCCGCCGTACTCATCTACCACCACCGCCATATGAACCCGCTGCCGCTGCATTTCCTCAAGCAGGTCGTCGACCTTTTTCGCCTCCGGAACGAAGTAAGCCTGGCGCAGCAGTGGGCGCAGCGATTCCAGCTCCTCACCCTCGCGCCATACCCTCAGCAGGTCTTTTGCGTACAGCAGACCGAGTATATTATCCACCGTATCCTCATAGACCGGAACCCGGGAATGACCGGAATTCAAGAATGCGTCCACAGCATCAGGAAATGGGGTCCCCACCTCCAGGACAAGCATATCGATGCGCGGCACCATGATCTCCCGTACCAAAGTGCTGCCCAGCTCGAATATCGAGTGGATCATTTTCCTCTCACCGGGCTCCCACAGACTTTCCTGCTGTCCTGTGGCCTCTACCAGCGACCTTAGATCATCCTCGCTTACCGAAATCGTAGTGGACATTCCCGGCACGCTCTCCTGGTTCCCGGTCATAAGCTGCCCGAGCTTCACAATTGGAGCCAGCAGCACCATCATCGTCCGGATAAACCATGCCAGGCGGATCAGCCACCGGTTCGGGTTGCGCAGTACGACTGCTTGAACAAGAAGCTCCAACATGCTCAGCGCCAACGCAGCGAAGAACAGCACTGCAACGGCGATAAGAAGGACATAGGGGATTTGTGCCTGCAGACTGGTATATAGGATCAATGCTGCCAGTGCAAAGCGCCATAACAGGCGCGCCAGGTTGAGGCTTGCTTGTGCCGGCAACGAAGATTGCAGGATTCCAACCGATCGGTCGACACTCCTGCCTTCCTGTTCGTGGATCAACAGCAGGCGTGGCAGGCTGGCTTGAAGCAGAGCTACTTGGGAGGCAACGGTGTACAAGTTCAGGAAAATTAATACGATCAGTATGACAATCAGAATCTCAATCACGTTTTCTCAGTTTCTTTATTGCTCGAGCCGGCATGCCGACGACCAGCGTGTCCTCCGGGACATCCTTCGTCACCACCGAACCGGCACCTGTGCGCGAGCCTTTTCCTAATTTCAGCGGAGCGACAAGCATCGTATCGCTGCCAATAAACACCTCCGACCCGATCTCGGTTGCGTGCTTCTTCTCCCCGTCATAATTGCAGGTGATCGTTCCCGCACCAATATTGACTTGCGACCCGATGGTTGCGTTTCCGATGTACGAAAAGTGACCCATCTTCGTACCGGGACCCAGGGTTGAATCCTTCACCTCACCAAAGTTACCCACGTGGACTCCCGACCCCAGATGAGCACCTTTTCGCAGCCGGGCAAATGGTCCTACATCCACGTCATCCTCCAGCACTGCCCGATCCATATCTGAGGTCAGGATCTTGCACCGGTCACCCACCTGGCAGTCACGGATGATAGCATTCGGTCCGATCTCGCAGCCTTCCCCGATCTTCGTCGATCCTTGCAGGTAAGTATTCGGCCAGATCACCGTATCTATCCCGATAACAACATCCGGCTCGATATAGGTGCAGTTGGGATCGATCATGGTGACGCCGGCCAGCATCCAGTCCCGGTTGATCCGCCTTCGCAGCAGGGCTTCGGCCTCCGCCAGGTGGAGGCGGGTATTGATCCCAATTGTTTCGGTTGGGTCTTTGACCGGAATTGCCAGCACAGATCCTCCATCTGCCACCGCGATCCCGACCAGGTCGGTCAGGTAGTATTCGCCCTTCGGCGAGAGCGGGACGCGCTTGAGCGCGTCCCACAACCAGGCAGACTTGAAACAATACATGCTGGGGTTTAATTCGCGGATTTTCAGCTGTTCCGGAGTTGCCTGAGCTTCTTCTACAATCGCCTGTACCTGCCCGGTGGGCGACCGGACGATCCTGCCGAAACCACGTGGGTCTTCAGCATATACAGTCAGCATCGAGATCAGCCCATCATGCTCTTGCTGTGCCGCAACCAGGCTGCGCAGAGTCTCCGGGGTTAGCAGCGGCATGTCCGCGGTTGTGACCAGCACAAAATCCGCTTTACCCTGCAGCAGGTCCTGTGCCTGCTGGACAGCGTGCCCTGTGCCGAGCTGGGGATCCTGAACCACATAGTCAGCATCCTCGCCCAGGGTCTGACGAACACGATCGGCTTCATAGCCGATGACCAGCACCGGGGTGGTACCCACAGCCTGGCGTGCAGCCTGTATTGCATAGCTTGCCATCGGCTTGCCCAGGATCGGGTGCAGCACTTTGGGCATGCTCGACCGCATTCGAGTCCCTTTTCCTGCCGCCAGGATCACTGCCGCAACATTCATCGACTGTCTTACTCCTGTATATACCTTGTACAAGCTATCTCAAAAATTATATGGGGGTGTTTTGCGGCGGCGCCGCAAAACACCCCAAACTAAAATTTTTTAGATTACCTATAATTAAAAAAAAAACCCAAACGCAGCCTGTGTACAC
>JAQBDA010000040.1:0-5389 GCA_032124675.1 Chloroflexota bacterium | reverse complement strand
GACCTGCGAGACCAGATCAGCGATCTAATCGTCCATACGGGGGATGATTCTGTGCTGCAGGACAAGCTGCTGGCAGCCTGTGCACGCCTGCTGTCCATCTACACCCATTTGCAATTAGGGAGCAAAGGAGATACATTCCAAAACCAGCGCTACAAACCATCCGAAGTGAACGCCCTCGCGGATGCTATCCAAGACGTACAGACTTCTCAAGAGCTGCTGAGAGATATCGAGCTGCATTACAGCTCAGTTCTGAACAATGATAGTATTATTCTATGCCAGCTCAGTCCAGATGGTGCCATTAAATACGCAAACCTAACCCTGGCTCGATACTTCGATATCCCCGCACCGGGTATATCAACGAGTAATTTCTACGCGCTGTTAGGAGAGCAGGAAAGATCCCGGTGGCAGCAGAATATCGCTGCTCTCAACCCTCGAAAGCCGATATTCAGCATCACCCATGCTGTACATTTGAAGGATGGGTCGACTTCCTGGCATCAATGGAACGGGCGAGGTGTATTCGACTCCCAGGGCAGGCTGACCGAGATTCAGGCTGTCGGGCATGATGTCACGGCGATCAAACGCGCGGAGATCGCCGCCGAACAACATAACCGTGAGCTCGCCGCAATGCATACCGCTAATCAGGCTCTCCTCACCACCCTGGATTCGGAAGCGCTGCTTGGTCAGATATTGGATGCCGCGATCAGCGCGGTGCCATCTGCTCAGAAAGGAACCGTGCATCTGATTGCACGTGACACCGGACAGCTAGAATTACGCGCCAGCATCGGCTATGCCGACCCAAGGATCCAGAAGTTTTCCTACTCTGAGAGCAGCGGCTATGTAGCTCGGGCGGTGCGGGAACGCCAGGCGCTAATCTTTCATGACACGACAGGCGAAGTCCCGAACCCGCGCAAGGAAATTATCCCGGAAGTCAGCACAATAAGCTCGGCGATCGTCGCACCGCTGATATTGAAGGAACGCGTTCTCGGGGCTGTATCCCTGGAAGCAGCTTCACTTTCCGCATTTACCGAGTCCGACCTGCGCCTGCTGGTGAGCATTGCTGTGACCGCAACCAATGCGATCTTCAACGCCGAACTGCATGCAGAGGTGCAGAAGCTGGCGATCACTGATGCTCTCACCGGTCTGTACAACCGGCGCGGGCTGGTTGAGCTGGGAGAAAGGGAGATCGAGCGTAGTTTCCGATTTAAGCACCCCCTGACGGTGATCATGCTGGATGTTGATAATCTGAAAGCGATCAACGACAGCTACGGTCACATAGTGGGGGATCAGGTGCTTCGCAGTATCGCCAACTGCTGCGAAAAACAGCTGCGCAAGGTAGATATCATTGGACGGTACGCGGGAGATGAGTTCGTGGTATTGCTGCCAGAGACTCATATGCGTATGGGGGCAATAGTCGCGGAGCGCGTCCGGCGCTGTGTTGAAGAAACTCAAATCCCGGCTGAGAGCAAGCTGATCCAGTCAAGCATAAGTCTGGGGGTCGCCGGACTGACGACCGAGATAACAAGTCTGGAAGCGTTGATTAAGAAGGCAGATACCGCCATGTACAGCGCGAAACAGTCCGGTCGCAACCAGAGCGTTCCGATCTAAACATCGTAGACGTACACAGTTCGGGAAAAAATGGGGGGGTTTGGGGGGGCGACGCTTGCCCAAACACCCCCCCTCCCTCCTTACCAACTGCTTAAGACCTATATATATAAAGATACGATGTTATTCTGACTGGTTCGAAAGCAAGGCTGCCACTGAAGACCAGATTTCATCAAACATACTTTCTGTAAGACGTCCCGTCTGGGTATTCTGCCGGCTGGGGTGATAAGAAGCAATGAGCCAGGGTAGGTCTTCTCCCAGTGGATAATATGCTGCATGGGCAAAGTCCAGGTGGGGAATGTCTGCGCCTCTCTGGCGCAGCAGGCGCAGCGAATTATCGAACGCAATCCTGCCCAACGCGACGATCCCTTGCCGCTGTGCCATCAGACTGTATTCACGGTCCAGGTAGGGCAAACAATTGGCTATTTCATCTGGACGCGGCTTATTTCCCGGGGGAGCACAGCGGCACACCGCTGATATGAACAGGTCTTTCAGCGTCAGACCATCATCGAGTGACCTGGCTGTAGGCTGGTTGGCAAAGCCAAATCGGTGCAGAGCTCCGTAGAGGAAATCGCCCGAGCCATCCCCGGTGAACATCCGGCCGGTGCGGTTTGCTCCATGTGCACCGGGTGCAAGACCAACAACCAGCACCCGGGCATTCTTATCCCCAAATCCCGGTACCGGCTTTCCCCAATATACCCAGTCCATATAAGCCCGGCGGCGTTTTTCGGCTACCTCTTCCCGCCAGGCAACCAGGCGGGGGCAATTCCGGCACTGCGTGATCTCGGTTTCCAATGCTTTCCAGTCCTGTTCTCTGCTCATATATGCCTTGATTTCCATAACTCTGTGCAGGTATTGAATTTGATTATTCGATTTGTGGGATAGTGCAACAAGTCAGAGCGATAAAACTCAACTCAGGTAAGAAAGCAAACTCAACTCAATAGACAAGCGACACCTCTTTGGGTAAATTAGGTTTACCAAGACCAAAATACCAAGGAGGTGTCACATGGATATTGTACAACACCGGGATGCAGATCAGCCCGGGGATTATGGCTGTGCCCAATCTGGCTGCACAATCTGCCTGGAGAAGCTACTCCAGCAGCACGCAGGGCTGGTACATTTCATGGTTTACCGGCAGTGGCCAGGGGAAGCGGACTATGCTGATCTGATCCAAGAAGGCTGGATCGGGTTGTGGCAAGCGATCCTGCACTATGATGTGGGGCGGGGAGTTACCTTCTCGACCTATGCCGGACGAGCGATCCGCAACCGGGTGTGGAGTGCGGTCAAGTGGGCAGGCAAGTCACAGGGATGGCTAGAGCCGCAGCGGGCAGGAGACAGCCTGGCAGCACTGCTGGCGAGTTGGGAGCAAGAACAGCTGCACCAGGCGCTGCAGGAAGAGCTGAGCTGTCTCCCGGAGCGCTTGCGGGGGGTGATTGTGCTGGCCTATGGGTGGGACGGGGAAGCGCCGCTCTCCCTGGTAGCCATTGGACGGCAGATGGGGCTGACGCGGGAAAGGGTGCGTCAGCTGCGCAACGAAGCCCTGGGGGTCCTGGGTCTGCCCGCCTTCTCGCTGCGTTTGCGGAGCCTGTATGAACAGGACAGCCGCTCGGCCTACCGCCAGGCGCGGGGCAGCTACGATGCGCAGCGGCGCAGGCGGAGAGGTGGGCGATGAACACCATCTGGATACCTGCCATGCCGCTGGTCCCGGCGGTCGCAGTGCCCGACAGCCCGTTCCACACGCTGACTAGCTTTTCCAGGGCGGAACTGACAGCCACCCGCCACCTGCCAGCCGCCGAACGGCGCCTGTTGCTCCCCAACTTCGTGGCGTTGTTCCGCTGGGAGGCCATCCAGCCGCTCCTGCCGCTGCGACTGCCCACCCCCGGTGATCCGCCTCCCTGGGCTGGACGAAGGTGCCGCTCGTACTACCAATGGCTGCCATCCAAGGATCTGGCCAGCAGCGCTGATTTGCCCGGACTGGACGAGTTCGATCTGCTGCTGCGCCTGTTCGACTTCTCCGCCTGGCGGCCGTACTTCGCCCAGCGCTTCCAGAGCCAATTCGGCCCACCGCCCTTCGATCCCCTGAGCCTGGGGCTGGCCGCTTTTCTGGCCGTCTACCAGGGTTGGGATTGGGAAAGGCTGGTGAGGGAGCTGCGTTCCCCCGAGCGCGGCCAGGGATACTGCCGCCGATTGGGTTTCGACCCGGCTGATCTGGCCAGCCCTTCTACTTTCCGCATGGCGCTCGCCAACACCCACCTGGAGTGGCTGACCGCCTGCCAGACCAGCCTGGCTTTGGCTTTGATGGCTTACGGCTTGATCCCCACCCATTCCACCTTCCCCGGTGATCCGCCCGAGCACGGGGTCAGCATTTCGACCGACTGCCAGTTGGTCGCGGCGCGTTCACATCTGAAATGTATCTCTCAGACCCCGGCTTGCTCCAAGCCTGCTGCCCAGCGCCCTTGCCCGGCTCGAGAAAAGGGCAAAGAAGGCTGCGCCTGTGACACGGACGTTTGCCGGGAGCACTGCCGCTTCGCCACCCGGCGCGATCCCCAGGCCGCCTACGTCTACTACGCCGGCTCCAACCGACCCGGCCCCAATCCCAATGCGCCACAGAATGGCACTCCCCAAGACCGGCCACCCGCTAAACCGCGCGGCAAAGGCCACTTCGGCTACAAATCCAAGGCCTTCAACATCATCGACGACCGCTTCTTCCAACTCTGGCCGCTGACCGGACCCTGTACCCCGGCCAACGTCAACGATCATTTACTCACCGTCCCGGGCCTGCAGACCCTGCGCTCCCGCTTCCCCCATCTCCGGATCGGGGAATTCCTGGGTGATGCCGGCGAAGGCTACGATGAAGTCTTGCGCTACGTGCATGATGACCTGCAGGCGCTGCGCACCATCTGCCTGCTGCCCCTCAAAGGCGATGACGATCCGCTCACCTGCCTGCGGCGCGGTTACGATCAGCACGGCAATCCGCTGTGCCCACTGGGCTACCGCCTGTTTGCCAACGGCCATGACTACCAGCACGGCACCACCAAGTGGGTCTGCCGCCAGAAATGCGTCCGCCAGCCTGCTCCCGATATCGCCTTGCCCCAGCCTGACACCCCGCCGCTGGCTACCCTACCTCGCCTGGCCTGCCAGTACGTCGACCCACTCCACCCCCTGGGCTTCAGCCTCACTACCGGCCTCAGCCTGCCCGATGGTTGTATCCGCCTGGCGCGGGACCTGCAGGTCGGTTCTGCCACCTGGAAACTGCGCATTGCTCGCCAGAGCTATGCCGAATCCCGTAACGCTACCCAGTCCCGCCGCGGCCTCAAGCGCTCGCCCTGGTTCGGCTTGCCCAACACCGCCAAGGCTACCCTCATCGGCGATACCCTCTCGCTGGCCTTTAATCTGGCTCGTCTGATTTGCCAGGCTTCCCGGGCGGCCTGCCAGGATCTGGCGCCTTGACAGACTGAACCCGCCTCCCGCCTATCCCTTCCTGCTTTCAGTGACCCTGAAGGCGGCTTTCACGCGCCTGTCGGCCTTGTTGGACTGCCCTTCCCGCTCTCTTTGTCCCTCTCCAGCGCTCGGATCTCCCCCCGCCTGCACACTTATTGCGCCAGGGCACCAGACTTATTGCTCTCCATGGCTCTCCTTCAGCTGCTTTTTCGCCCGAAAAACTCTTTCAACCCATCTCAGACGCCTGTTTGCCGCTGCTCCTGCCACCTTTCTTCATTATCGTACTTGTTGCAGAATCCCTTTGTGTTCATCTGTTGACAAACAAGAACATATGTGCTAGTATCCG
>JAQBDA010000039.1:0-3254 GCA_032124675.1 Chloroflexota bacterium | reverse complement strand
ATCTGCAGCCTCCACCTGTAAAAAGACAGGATGAAATAGACAAGGAGGAAATTTCTGGTGAGTGAAGTAGAGACGAAAAAACGTGTTCCGGTCAAGCGCTGGATAGTGCTTGCTCTCATTCTGTTAGGCGTATATTGTGCTTATCTCGGTCCTTCGATCCTGAAGCCGGTCAGCCCAACTGTTGTATTGCCAGCTGAGCCAGTCTGGTATGGGTCATGGGTCACGAATACAATCCTGGCAACACTGATCACCGATGTGCTGTTAATCCTGCTGGCTGTCGGGGCTTTTCGATTTGCGCGGAGCGGAAATTTAATTCCTAGCGGTGTATATAATGCATTCGAGGCGATCGTTGAGTTCCTTTGGAACACAGTAGAAGGTGCGACCGGGAAAATGGCCTGGCGCATCGTTCCAGTTGTTGCAACGATATTCTTGCTGATTTTCGTCGCCAATATGGTCAAACTGGTTCCTGGTTTCGAGAGCATTGGCTATCTGGAAAAGCCTCACTTTTCAAGCATTGCCTATGCACCAGTAAAGTTGTTTTCACTCGGATCGCTGCCAGTGTATGCCATCGACCCAGGTCAGTCAGAGCTTTATGTAGCGGGGGGAGAGCATCGTGGTGAGGGAGTCGAAGCCGAATTTAGCGAAACGGAAGAAGAATTATGCACATACTGTCATGTCATTCCTTTCTTGCGCGGTTCAGCAACTGACCTGAACTTCACTTTTGCATTGGCAGTTATTGCAGTGCTGATGACCCAGGTCTACGGTGTGATGGCACTTGGCCCCGGGTATTTCAGCAAGTTTTTCCAATTTGGTCGACTGATCCGTGGAGGCGTTTTTGGCATCATTGATTTCGGGGTTGGGTTTCTTGAGCTGATCCTTGAATTTGCCAAGGTCCTCTCATTCAGCTTCCGGTTGTTTGGCAATATCTTCGCCGGTGCGCTGTTGCTGGCCATCGTTGGCTCTTTGCTCCCGGTAGTTATCCCACCGGGATTGTATTTCTTTGAAATATTCTTTGGGATGATACAGGCATACGTGTTCTTCCTGCTCGCCACCATGTTCATAAGCATGGCGCTGGTGAGCCATCACGGGGATGAGCACGCAGAAGAGCATCAATAATTGCGGAAGTGAGTTTCCGTTATGAAGACAAGCAGTTCAAGGAAAATTGGGGTGTTAGGGCGGGCATCGTCCACCCTAACACCCCAACATCCCCAACTGCGCAAGACCTAACAAATCAAGAGGAGACGGGAAAAATGAATGATCCAGTTGCGTTCGTTGCCGGTTTGAAACTATTAGGTGCTGGTCTAGCTATGGTTGGCGCCATCGGTGCCGGTGTGGGTGTGGGTATTGCTGCCTCTGGCGGTGTCCAGGCTATGGGCCGCAATCCAGATGCTGCTCCTATTATCCAAACTAATATGATCCTGGGTATGGCATTCGCTGAGGCGGTTGCGATTTATGCCCTCGCTGTGGCATTGATCATTATCTTCGCCGCATAAATAAGCGCTACAGGAAAAGGAGCGAACTGCTTATGGCAGCTTTGGGAATAAATTTAGGTTTCTTTCTCTTTCAGGTTTTCAACTTCGGCATAGTGCTGGTCTTACTTTACGCCTGGGCGTACAAGCCGATCATCAACATGCTGGAAAACCGCAAAAAGAAGATTGCGCAGGGTATTGAGGACGCTCGCGTAGCAGCCGAGGCACGCGCCAATGCTGAAAAGGATGCCCGGGAGATTGTTGCCAAGGCACAATCAGAAGCCTCTCAAAAAGTTCGTGAGGCGACTGAGCGCGCTGAAGGTGCTGCACGGGATGTCATGGCCCAGGCTGAGGCGGCAGCTGCCAAGGCCCGTGAGGATGCTGTTGCTGAAGCCGCACAGGAACGGGATCGCATTCTTTCTGATGTGCGCGGTCAGATAGCCGCATTGGCCATGGCGGCAACTCAGCGCCTGATTGGAGAAGCGCTGGATGAAAAACGGCAGCATTCTCTCATCGAAGAGTTCTTCTCGGGAGTGAAATCCGGTCGAGTTGTCGTCTTAGAGGATGCCAGCCTCTCTGGAGCATCGGCTGAAGTCACCAGTGCGCTGCCTCTCACCTCAGAGGAGCAAGAAGCAGTCAAGCGGGATATCCTCTCCAAGACAGGCAGCCAGGCGACAGTAACCTTTCGTGTTGACCCCTCGATCCTTGGTGGACTGGTTGTACGCGTAGGGGACAAAGTCCTGGATGGTTCTGTAGCCGGTCAACTAAATAACTTAAGCCAGACGATACGCTAATTATTGCTTTCCTTTGATTAAACCATACGGATTCTGGATAGTACCCAGAAGTCGTATGGTTTAATTATTATCGGACTAAAACAGTTGCTATACAGGCTGGAAACGTTCAAACAAAGACCACAAACCGCGCCCTGGACGATGTAATCGCATAGTCAATAGATTTATGAACAAGTCTTATTCCCGAAGTGTAGAGCTCGAATACTTGCGAGCCATCTTGCCAGCAGGCCTGGCAATACGCTCTGCTGCGCGTCCGGGCACAAGCAGCATCATTTCCGGTCTGTCGTTTGATTCGCGCCGGGTTGTGCTCGGCGATCTGTTCTTTGCCTTGACCGGGGGGGCACAAGATGGTCATGTTTATATCCAGGAGGCGATCAACAAAGGGGCATTTGCTGTCGTAGGTGAGCAGGCTATAGAACGCCTGCCGGTGCCTTATATCCAGGTCACCAACAGTCGTCAGGCAATGGCATACATGGCGGCTGGGTTCTATGGTCACCCGGCCAGGGAGCTGACCGTTATCGGTGTTACCGGTACCGATGGGAAGACAACCACAGCCAATTTAATCTTCCAGATATTACAGGCTGCCGGGTTGAGAGCGGGATTAATCTCTACTGTCAACGCGGTCATCGGTGAAGAGATAATCGATACAGGTTTCCACGTAACGACTCCTGAGGCAACAGATATCCAGCATTATCTGTCTATGATGGTCGCCGGGTCACTGACACATGTCGTTTTGGAGGCAACTTCACACGGTCTGGCGCAGTATAGGGTTTCAGCCTGCGATTTCGACATTGGAGTGGTCACCAATATCACCCACGAGCATCTGGACTTTCACGGTGGTTATCAGGCCTACCGGGGTGCGAAAGGACGTCTATTTTCGGGGTTGGTGGATACAAAAAAGAAAAGCTTCGATCCACCACGCGCGGGGGTACTCAACAGGGATGACGTTTCTTATGAGTATTTGAGCGGGATCACCAAAGTTGGGCAATTGAGT
>JAQBDA010000038.1:0-17043 GCA_032124675.1 Chloroflexota bacterium | reverse complement strand
GTGAAGAATCTGTGATCAACTTCCGCGCAAACCCTCCGGCTATCCACCAGCCGCGGAATTCTTACCAGTTTTATGACACTCGGCTTACACAATTAAGATATGCGTCTCTTGTTTAATTAAATGAAATCTGTCACAATAAGGTGGTCATTCAAGCCATTCCATACAAATGAAAGGGAGTCTCTATGTGTGCTTCAACCACTTTTCCCGGACTACGCCGTTTTACACCTACGAAAATAAAGCGTCGAGTTCCCGTCCCATCGGATATCGAGATCGCTCAGGAAGCCGAGCTCAAGCCGATCACCCAGATCGCTGAAGAGGTCGGGTTGCTCCCCAGCGAATTGGAGCTGTACGGGTCGTACAAAGCCAAAGTCAAGCTGGAGGTTTTGGAGCGGCTTAAAGATGTTCCGGATGGGGTCTATATTGATGTCACTGCTATAACACCAACACCGTTGGGTGAGGGGAAGAGTACGACCATGGTCGGTCTGAGCCAGGCGCTGGGGGCGCAGCTGGGGAAGAGGGTGTTTACCTGTATCCGCCAGCCGAGCCAGGGACCGACGTTCGGCATCAAGGGGGGTGCTGCGGGGGGCGGCTACAGCCAGGTTATCCCAATGGAGGACTTCAACCTGCACCTGACTGGAGATATTCACGCCATCACAGCCGCAAATAACCTGGTCGCTGCGGCGATTGACGCGCGCGTCTTCCATGAAGCCAGCCAGTCGGATGAGGCACTGTTCAACCGGCTTTGTCCGCCGGATAAGGTAGGCAGCCGCAGCTTTTCGCCATCCATGCTGAGGCGGCTGAAGAAGCTCGGTATCGATAAAACCGATCCGAACGAGCTGACAGCGGAAGAACGTGCTAAGTTTGCCCGCCTGGATATTGATCCCGACAGCATCACATGGCGGCGGGTGTTGGATACCAATGATCGCTTCCTGCGTGGGATCGAGATCGGTCGAGGACCCAACGAGAAGGGGATGACACGCGAGACCGGTTTTGATATCACCGTAGCCAGCGAGATTATGGCAATCCTGGCTTTGACCACCGATCTGGCAGACATGCGCGAGCGGTTTGGACGGGTGGTGATCGGGACAAACCGGGCCGGTGAAGCCGTCACAGCTGAAGACCTGGGTGTGGCAGGTGCGATGACCGTTCTGATGAAGGATGCCATCAAGCCGACCCTGATGCAGACCCTGGAGGGTACTCCGGTCTTCGTCCACGCCGGGCCGTTCGCAAACATCGCCCACGGCAACAGTTCGATCATTGCGGACCGGATCGCCCTCAAGCTGGCCGATTATGTGGTGACCGAGTCCGGTTTCGGTGCCGACATCGGGATGGAGAAGTTTTTCAATATCAAGTGCCGCTACTCGGGGTTGATACCCAGTGTGGTAGTTCTGGTTGCTACCGTTCGTGCCCTCAAGATGCACGGTGGTGGGCCAAAGGTCGTAGCCGGCAAGCCGCTCGATCCCGCCTACACTGAGGAGAATCTGGACTTGCTGCGCGCTGGCTTAGGCAACATGCAGCATCACATCAAGAACGCGCTGAGTTTCGGTATTCCGGTTGTGGTTGCAGTGAACTCGTTCGCCGATGACACCCCGGCCGAGGTCGAGTTGGTACGCCAGGCAGCCCTGGAGGCCGGCGCCGAAGATGCCGCAGTCAGCCGGCACTGGATGGAGGGCGGCGAAGGGGCAGTTAAGCTTGCCGAAGCTGTCGTCAAGGCAGCCGAGAAACCGAGCAACTTCAAATTCCTCTACCCGCTGGACATCTCGATCAAAGAAAAGATCGAGACCATCTGCAAAGAGATTTACGGCGCGGACGGCGTGGATTATTTACCGGAGGCGGAAGCTAAAATTGAACTGTATACCCGCCTTGGATTCGACAACCTGCCGCTGTGCATGGCTAAAACTCACCTGAGCCTGAGTCATGACCCGGCCTTGAAGGGTGTGCCTAAAGGATTCCGCGTCCCAATCCGGGATATTCGTGCCTCGGTAGGCGCTGGTTTCTTGTACCCCCTGTTGGGCACGATGAGCACGATGCCCGGCTTACCGACCCGGCCTGTATTCTACGATGTGGATTTGGACCTGGAATCCGACCGGGTGCTTGGTTTATTCTAATCGTTTCTGACTGACGCGTCTTTGATGGACACGTCCTTAGTGGGCGCATCCATCAAGGACGCAGCAATCCCCCTTGCAAGACTTTGCAGGGGGGATTTATTTACTTACATCCAGGCGTGGACTTGCAAGCAAAACCGGAGGAATATTCCGAGTTAAGAAATCTGTAAAGATGCGCGCAGGAAAAGAACCCTATAATTGGAACCAAAGCATTAATGTCTTGGAAGTAATGCAGTTCGATGGAAATGACGTGTGGCGGGCATCGCGTGCCCAAACACCCACCTTGCCCACCAACTGTGTAAGGTCTAAATGAATATTGGTTTAAGTTGGGTTATCGATGAGTGTACTGGATGTGAACGACTCGGATCGTGAGAATAGTACAAGGTTTTTGTTTGCTCTGAACGCGGCTTCGGCTCAGCTGCAGCGTTCGGCGCGCTCAGAGGCCGATGTATATCGTGTCTTCTGCGACCAGATCGTCAAGCTTGGGCTCACCGGCAGTATCAATTTACTCACGGATGACGGTGATCATCTGAAGATGGTAGTTGCCGCGGTCCCATGGGATGAGATCACCCGCTTCGAAGGCATTGATCCGTATCTGCAGAAACTTCAGCTCGATCTTGAGATAGGTACCTTCCAGTTTACGATCCCAACCGCGGTTTCCAGTAATTTCACGGAAATCCTTGAGAAGGGGGAGTCGATCTTCGAGCAGGATAACAGCGCTTTCCTGCACGACATCCTGCCCGCCGAATACCAGGGACTCTTACAGGATGTGCTTGTCAGTTTTGGGGGTCAGCCTGCCATCTATGCTCCGCTCAATCTCGAAGGGATTGCGCGCGGCTTGTTAACCGTAAACGGCGCAGGTCTATCAGCTGAGGACATTCCTCTAATCGAGGCATTTTCGAACCATGTTGCGATCGCTCTTGAAAATGCACGCTTGATCTCTGCCTTGCAAGCCCAGGTATCTGAGAGGAAGCATACCGAAGACGCTTTGCGGGACAGTGAGCAAAAATATCGCGGCATCGTGCGCCAATCCACGGATGGCATCATCCTGTTAAATGAACAGGGGCTGGTGATCGAATGGAATGAGGGGATGGAACGGATCACAGGCCTAAAACAATCCCAGATATTGGGGCAGCCGATCTGGGATGTACAGTTCCGATTTTTCCCAGGTGAGGGACTGACCGAGAACTACAAGCAGCAGCTCATCAAACGCATTCAGGACCTGCTGAAGACCGGCAAATCGCCCAGGATTGGGGACATTCATGAGAACGATATCCGCCGGGCGGATGGCGAACTGCGCACCATCCAGGTGGTGCTCTTTCCGTTGAAGACCGAAACAGGAACGATGCTCTGCAGCATCGTACGCGATATCACCGAACGTATGGGGATGGAGCGCGCTTTGCGCCGGCGGGCGGATGAGCTGGCTGCCCTGCAGGAGCTCTCCCTGGACCTGACCACAGTCCACGAGTTGCCGGTACTATTAAGAAACATCGTTGAGAAAGCTGTGCAGCTGCTCGGAGCCAAGGGAGGCAGCCTTTACCTGAGCGAACCGGAGAATGAACAGGTGCGTTCGTATGTCGACCTGCAAAGCACCAATCAAGATAGTGTTGGCACAACTATGAAGTTCGGTGAAGGCGCGGCAGGCACCGTTGCACAAAGCGGGAAGCCGTTAATAATCGACGATTACCGGATTTGGCCAGGTCGGATCAGAGTTTTTGATAACGTGCAGCCGTATTCGGCTGTGCTCACGGTACCGATGATCTGGCAAGGCGAGATAACCGGGGTGCTGCAGGTTTTGGACGATATCAACGTCAGACGCTTCAGCCATGCAGACCAGGAAATCCTTACTCTGTTTGCGAACCATGCATCGGTCGCTCTGGAAACGACGCGCCTGTTGGAATCCGAAAGGCGCCGTCGACGTGAAGCGGAAACTCTCGGAAAAGGATCGGCGGCTCTGACCACCACGCTCGAAGTGGACCAATTGCTGGGTGTGATCCTGACCCATCTGGAACAGGTCGTGCCATATAAGAGCGCATCGGTATTTCTGCTGGAAGGGGACATCCTTCAGATCGTAGCTGGAAAAGGGTTCGAGGACAGTAAAGCTGTAGTGGGGAGCACCATACCAGTTGAAAATGACAACCTTTTTTTGGAGATCCAGCGCAGTAAACAATCGTTGATCATCAATGATGTACATAACGACCAGCGCTTTCATGGCTGGGGCGGCGTCAAGCATGTGCGTGGTTGGTTGGGGACACCATTGATTGTGCGTGGGGAAGTGATAGGCCGTCTGACCCTGGATAATGAGCAGCCGGGTGTTTACGATGCGGGTCATGCAGTTCTGGTCGAGACATTTGCCAGCCAGGCGGCTACAGCCATCGAGAAGGCGCGGCTGTTCAACGTCGAGCGAGAATCGCGCCAGCGTGCTGAGGCCGTGCGGGATGCTGCACATATCATCAGCTCGAGCCTGGCATTGAATCCGGTGTTGGAAGTGGTCTTGGACCAGCTCGCCAGGGTGGTGACCTATGACAGCGCCAATATCATGCTTCTGGAGAACGAATCGGCGGTCATCAAGATCTGGCGGGGTTATGAGAATACCGCTGCTGAGAAGCTGGTCGGGACAATACGCTTCGATATATCGCCAGACCACGCAGTAGGGAGTGTGGTCCAGACCGGCAAACCATTGTTGATTGCCGATATCAGAGATGACCCGCGCTGGCAGGATACTCCATTGAGCGAACACATCCGTTCTTGGCTTGGCGTGCCTCTTATCGTGCGCGGCAAAGTGATCGGGCTGCTCAACCTGGATCGGGCTATGGCGGCTGGATTCACGGGTGATGATGTGACCATCGTCCAAACCTTTGCAGCGCATGCTGCGGTTGCGATAGATAATGCCAGACTGTATGAGCAAGCAGCCACTGAGAGACGCCACCTGCGCCTGCTCTATGATATCGGTCGGGAATTAGCCGGCAGCCTGGACTATGATGTGATACTCGACCGGGCGATATCACTGACCTGCCAGGTTTTCGACGGGATGATGGGTCAGGCTTTTTTATATATCCCCGAGGTAGACCGGCTGAGGTTATGTGCATTGCATTGCACAGACGAGACGCGCAAAGATAATTTTGATCCCAACCTGGAGATCGAGCTCGACATTGGGCTTGCAGGCTGGGCAGCCAGGAACCAACAGCCTGCCAATATCCATGATGTCAGCAAGGACAAGCGCTGGCACCATGTACCCGCTCTGGATGATGGAGTGCGGTCTGTTATCTCCGCTCCAATTCTGGCTGGGGAACGCCTGTTTGGAGTATTAAGCGTGCTGCACGACCACGTGGCTGCATTCTCTACTGACCAGATGGACTTGCTGCAGACCATCTGCCATGAGGTCGGTCTGGCTCTCAGTAATGCAGAAGCCTACCAGGAAGTTAAACGCCGGCTGGCTGAGATCACCCTGATCCAGGACCTGACCGAGATATTCAACCGGCGTCTCGACCTGAGTGTCCTCTTCGATGAGGTGGTGGAACAGCTGTATCAGCGCTTCAAGTATCCCCTGGTGGAGATTTTCCTGATCCGTGAGGATCAGCTGGAGCTGCAGGCTTTTCGCGGCGATACGCCCCGAGATAAAATCCAGTCGATCCAGCTAGGGATTGTCGGTCGAGTGGCTCGTTCCGGGGATGCAGAATTCATCCCAGATGTCAGCCAGGACCCGGAATACATTTGCTGTTCGCAGGAGACAGTCGCCGAGCTGGCAGTGCCAATCTTCCGCGACAACAAGGTAATCGGGGTGATCAATATTGAGAGCCAAAAGACTAACCAGCTTACCGATCACGACAGCGATTTACTGCAGGTCTTAGCCGGGCAGATTTCGATCGCTCTGGAAAATGCTGTCCTGTATGAGCAGGTGCGCCAACACGCTGATGAGCTTGAACTCACCGTTGACCAGCGGACCACGGAGCTGACCAGCTTATACGACTTGTCGCAAAAAATCGGCCATACGGTTGGCTATGATGATCTGCTGCGCCTGCTGCTCAGCCACCTGAGAAACGCCATTGGATGTGAGCTGTCTTCTGCGTGCCTGGTGATGGAAGGGCATCGCTTATTCTTTCTCGAATCAACTAGGGAAGTCGCGCCTGCGGTTGTTCAATCGCTGCGGGAAATCACTCTCCGCGAGCTTGTAAAGCACAATAAAGATACCAAGAAGCTTGAAACGGCGCCATTGGAGCAGGTGCACACATCGGATTTCGACAGTAAGACACCCACCATCGAAAAACTGGGTTCGATGATCTACGCGCCAATCAGGGTGGGACGATTACCGGTGGGTGCCCTGATCACCGCCAGCGAGACCAAATCGGCTTTCAGCGATTACCAGCAGCGCCTTCTGGAAACATTTGCCCATCAGGCAGGATCTGCCGTTGAGCGCATTGTTGCCATCCTGGCAGCAGAGCAGAAGCGTGTTGAGGGTCTGGTAGAGCATCTGCCGGTGGGTCTGATCCTTCTAGATTCCGAATATCGATTACAGGTAACCAATCCAATTGCCAGAGCAATACTGACGGCTCTGGATGCAGATACACCGGATGGATATCTGTTGCAGTTGGGGAATTATTCAATTGAGGATCTGATCAGCCACTTCCGGGACCCACTGCCAGTTGAGATCGTTCACGAGAAGCCATCGCATAGAGTGTATGAAGCCCAGGTGCGCCAAATGGGAGGTGGAAGCCAGCAGTGGGTGATCATGCTGCGGGAGATCACTGAGGAGAAGGAGGTTCAGACCCGCATCCAGATGCAGGAACGCCTTGCGACCGTCGGTCAGCTCGCAGCAGGGATTGCCCATGACTTTAACAATATTATGGCTGCCATACTGGTTTATACTGATTTGTTGATCGGTGATCCAAACCTGGCGCAAGCCAGCCGGGACCGGCTGACGATCATCGAGCAGCAGGTGCAGCGAGCCGCCAGCCTGATCCGCCAAATCCTGGATTTCAGCCGCAGAGCGGTCATGGAACAAAGCGCCCTAGACCTGCTGCCATTTGTCAAAGAATTGGAGCGGATGCTCGGGCGCGTGATGCCCGAGACTATCCGGCTTGAGCTGGAATACAAGCCGGGGAGCTACTGGGTGAAAGCTGACCCAACCCGCTTGCAGCAGGTCTTCATCAATCTTGCAGTCAATGCGCGCGACGCGATGCCCGAAGGCGGCGTGCTGCACTTCTCTCTGGGGCAGATCAAGATACCAGAGCAGATGGAATCCCTATCACCTGATCTTCTGCCTGGAGATTGGGTCAAGATTAAAGTCCGGGATTCCGGCTGTGGGATACCACCGGATGTCATCCCCCATATTTTCGAGCCGTTCTTCACGACAAAGCCGGTCGGTCAGGGGACGGGCTTGGGCCTGGCGCAGGTATACGGCATTATCAAGCAGCATGGCGGTCATATTGACGTAAGCAGTAAAGTGGATGAGGGGACGGTGTTTACATTGTTCCTGCCTTTGCTGCCTGAATCAACCTATGAATCCAGGCATACTGAGCCCCTGGCGCCGTTGGATGGTTCCGGTAAGGTTGTCCTGGTGGTGGAAGATGACCAGGCAACACTGGCTGCACTTCAGGCTCTGCTCGAAGCTAAGAACTACGACGTCATCACTGCTCGAAATGGCTTTGAAGCTATCCAGCTGTACGATCGCATTGGAGTGAATCTCTCACTCGTTGTGAGTGATGTAGTCATGCCTCAAATGGATGGCGTGAAGCTGTACCGGGCTTTGATGGAACGTTCACCGGAGATGAAGGTGCTCTTTGTCACCGGTCATCCGTTGGAAGGTGAAAACCAGGCACTGCTCGAAAGAGGCGATGTGCATTGGCTGCAGAAGCCTTTTTCAGCCCGCGAATTCACACGCATGGTCCAGAACTTAATGGATTTATAAATCAATAACGGGCGAACATACCCACCACCATCACCAGAATAATCATGATCGCTATGAGAGTGAATATGATCTGTTGCGTGCGCAATCGGCGCTTTTCCCGGTGAGTTGGTTGTTTCTTCTTTTTTGCCATATATTCCTCATTACATATTTTATCAGCGGTATAATCATCCGGTCTGCCTGGAGTTCTCCCAGCGGGCTCCCTACTCGAGATGAGCCTTGATCGCCTGGGCGATCTTCTCGGTGATCCCCGAGACCGCCGTAAGTTCCTCCATCGAAGCGTTCTGGATGTCCTGGATAGAGCCGAAATGTTTCAGCAGAAGCTTGCGCCGGGCCGGTCCGATCCCAGGAATGCCATCCAGGCGGGAAGCCAGCCCGGTTTTTGTGCGCAGCTTACGGTGGGATGTGATCGCAAACCGGTGAGCTTCATCTCGTAATCGCTGCAACAGGAACAGCCCCTGCGACTGGCGCGGGAGCAAGATCGACGATGAGCGCCCCGGGATAAACAGCTCTTCATTTTGCTTTGCCAGGCCCGCCACAGGTACCCTGTCTGTCAAACCGAATTTTTCCAATACCGTCACCGCACGGCTGAGCTGGCCCTTCCCGCCGTCCACCAGGAGCAGGTCGGGCAGAAGACCGAAGGCCTGGTCTGGCTTCTTTCCCGGTGATTGAATGCTTTCCTGGGCTGCCTGCCATCGGTTGAAGCGTCGGGTGAGCACCTCTTCCATGCTTGCGAAATCATCTGGACCGCTGACGCTGCGGATGTTGAAGTGGCGGTAATACCTCTTCTTCGGTACTCCCTGAGTGAAAACCACCATGCTGCCGACCGCGGCCGTCCCCTGTGTGTTGGAGATATCATAACACTCGATACGGTTGGGGGGGTCTGCGAGCGATAATGCTTCCTGGAGTTCATTCAGTGCCTGTTCCTGACGGTGCCGGTCTGCTTGCCATTGCGCCTGGAGCGCGGCCAGGGTTTCGGCGGCGTTTTCGGCTGCCAGTCGGATTAGATCGCGCTGCTGACCATCCTTTGGGATCAGAATCTCGAATTTCTCGCTGCTGCTCTTCTGTTTGAGCCACTGACGGATGATCTGTGCCTCCTCGACCTCGTGAGGCAGCAGCACCTGTTCGGGCACCGTCGGGGCTTGATCGTAGAACTGTTTGATGAATTCTGCCATCACTCCCTGATCGGGGGTGGCTTCGGTGCCCTCGAGCAGGAAGTATTCTCTGCCGATCAATTTTCCGCCGCGGATGAAGAATACCTGTACACAGGCTTCCCCATTCGAGCGCGCCATGGCGATCACATCCGAATCGACATATTCGCTGGAGATCACTTTCTGCCGCTCGACCACGTTTTCTATGGCGTGGATCTGGTCGCGATAAGCAGCCGCCCGCTCGAATCTCAGGCTCTCAGCCGCCAGTTCCATCTCTTTGTGTAAGCGGGAGACTATCGGCTCAGTGCGACCGAGCAGGAACTGGCAGAGGTCTTCTATCATCTGCCGGTATGCGGCCTGGCCAGCAGCGCCGATGCAAGGTGCCACACACAGCTTGATGTCATAATACAGGCAAGCGCGCTCGTCCTCTCCGGTGATAGTGCGGTCGCAGGTCAGATATGGAAAAATGCGTCGTAAGACATCCAATGTCTGGTGGACAGCCCAGACGCTGGTGTACGGTCCGAAGTAGCGCGATCCATCCTGCAGCATTCTGCGGGTGACGGTTACCTTGGGATATGGGTCTGCCCAGTGCACCTTGATGTATGGATAGCGTTTGTCATCTTTCAGGCGGACGTTGTAGTGCGGGCGGTATTTCTTGATCAGGTTCATTTCTAAGATCAAGGCTTCCAGCTCAGAGTCCACCACGATCCAATCGATATCGGCGATCTTGCGCACTAATTTTTCAGTTTTTGGGTTGTCCTTCGCGCTGCTGTGGAAATACGAGCGCACACGGCTGCGCAGATTTATTGCCTTGCCAACGTAAATAACCTTCCCGGTCCGGTCCTTCATCAAGTAGCAGCCGGGTCTGGTGGGAAGGGTATCGAGTACAGCCTGGATTTTTTCGGACACGTCCATTGCTGATTTTGATTGTATCATGGTCAAATGGCGATATCTGAGCGACGAAGCTCTCCTGTAGGGATGGATAACTGACCCCGAAGTTCGGGCTTCGTGCTATAGTATGTATCTATGGAAGACCATAATCTCGAAGCTGTACTGGGTGGGCTGCTGGTCCAGCGCGGTCTGCACCTTGCGGTGGCGGAGTCTTGTACAGGTGGGTTGATCGGGCATCGTATTACCAATGTACCCGGTTCATCCGCCTATTTCTCAGGTGGGGTGATCGCTTACGCCAACCAGATCAAGATGGATGTGCTGGGTGTATCTGCGCATACGCTGGAAGAGCACGGCGCGGTGAGCGAGCAGACTGTGCTTGAGATGGCGCACGGCGTGCGGAAGGCAATGGGGACAGAGATTGGAGCCGCGATCAGCGGGATTGCCGGGCCTGATGGAGGCACGGCGGAGAAGCCGGTCGGTTTGACCTGGATAGGCCTGAGTGCACCGGGTGTGGATAAGGCATGGCAGCATATCTGGCCCGGGTCAAGGCTGGAAGTCAAGCAGCAATCCGCCCAGCAGGTTCTGCGTATTTTGGTTGATTATCTCAGGGGTTCGCTGCCAGAAACTGGCTGAGCAGCCGCGATAATAGCGTGTTCATCAGGTGCTCATGGAACCGGTAGAAGTGCTCGCCAATTTCGACTTGCAGGGCGTCGTCACTCCCCAGAGATTCACCTTCCACGAGGTGGAATATCGGGTCGTCTCTGTCGGTCGCCGCTGGATAGACGAGGATGGGCAGCATATCCTGGTGATAGTGGCCGGCGAGCGGGTTTTCGAGCTTGTTTTTCTACCCGGGTCTGAAACGTGGTCCTTACGCCGTTGGGATGCTGCCAGACCACGTGCGTAAGCGGGCACAACGAATCCCAAGCCACAGCCGCTTGATCCTGTGATTTATTCTCCCAGACGAGACCGCTCCTCGGCGACAATGCTGTCATCGAGTTTGCGGAACAGCGGCTCAGGTTTGTGCAGTACCTGCCCCGGCTGGAGCTGGCTGGGTTCCCATTTGCCGCTGGCCCGGTCAGGCAGATATCGCAGCACCGTGTGCTCGCCTAAGTCATCCTGGACGCTCTCAAGAACCTGGATGCCGAACAAGGGGTCGGCATATCCAAAGATATGCTGAAGCCGCTCGCTGGTGTATGGCAGGAAGGGCGCGAACAGCACCTTCAAAGAGTCGATCGCGCGCAGAGATGTGTAAATGCTCTTGGCTGCCTGTGATTTGTCCTTCTTGATCTCGAACCACGGAGCTGTGGTATCCAGGTATCTGTTCACCTCCGTGGCCAGGCGCACGGCTTCCTGCAGACCGGCGCGCAGATGCACTCTATCGATCTGGGCGCCTATCTCAGCGAAACCGCCATCAACTACGCCTAAGATTTCCTGATCCTGAGGGCGCAGCTCGCCGGGCGCGGGCACAACACCTTCCCAGTGCTTATAAGCAAACGACAGCACCCGGTTGGCGAGATTACCCCAGGTCGCCACGAGCTCGTTGTTGTTGCGGTTGAGGAAGTCCTGCCAGTCCCAGTCGGTATCTTTGCTCTCAGGCATATTGGCGGTCAGGTAATATCGTAACGGGTCGGGATCGTAGCGGGAGAGAAAATCCAGCCCCCAGACTGCCCAGTTGCGGCTGCCGGAAAGCTTCTTACCTTCCAGGTTCAAAAATTCATTTGCAGGGACATCGTACGGCAGGGTTAGGCGGGTGTGTTCCGCATTTTCGAAGATCTTTCCAAACCCCTCAGCCGCGCCGATAAGCTGTGCAGGCCAGATGACCGCATGGAAGGGGATATTGTCTTTGCCGATAAAGTAGTAAGCGCGCGCCTCCGGGTTGTACCACCAGTCATGCCAGCTGTCCGGCTGAGCGGTGATTTTTGACCATTCCACCGCGGCCGAGAGGTAGCCGATCACTGCTTCGAACCACACGTACAGGCATTTGCCCTCCCACCCATCTACCGGGACGGGGATCCCCCAGTCCAGGTCGCGGGTGATGGCGCGGCCGTGCAGGTCGTCAGCCAGGATCTGCCCCAATGACTGGCGTAGCACATTCGGTCGCCAATAGCTCTCCCGCTGGCGAAGGAACTCGATGATCGCCGGCTGCAGTTTGCCAAGGTCCAGGTAGAAATGCTCGGTCTGGCGCAGCTCCGGGGTGGAGCCGTCGGTTTTCGAGCGCGGTTCGATCAGTTGGTTGGCATCCAGCAGACTGCCGCAGTTGTCGCACTGGTCTCCGCGCGCGTTTGTATATCCGCAAATATAGCAGGTCCCCTCCACATAGCGGTCCGGCAGGAAGCGACCCTGGCTGCTGGCATACCACTGCTGCTGTTTCTCCGTATACAGCAATTTGTTCTCCAGCAGCGACAGGAAGATGGATTGAGACACCGCGAAGTGATTCTGGGTGTGCGTACTGCTGAACAGATCGTATGTCAGCCCAAGCTTCTGGAACAGTTCTAGGAAACCGGCATGGAATTCCTGGTAAACCTCCACGGGAGTTTTCCCTTCGTAGTCGGCGCGTACGGTAACCGGCGTGCCGTGCGCATCCGAGCCTGATACCATTAGGACGCGGTTTCCAGCCAGCCGCTGGTAGCGGGCGAATATATCGGCAGGCAGATATGACCCGGCTATGTTGCCGACATGGATCTGGGAATTAGCATATGGCCAGGCGACCGAGACGAGGATATTTTTGGTCATGTCGTCCTCCTCCTGAGTTAATCAGCGATGATTCCGGTAAAGATTATTGCTGCATGGTCTTAGATCGAGTTCGTCAAAATAAAAGGGCTGTCCACATCTGGACAGCCCGTGAGAACACTTGATTGGGTTGGTCAGGCCGCTTTTCTGGCGGCTGCCCAGGCGCGGGGGATGATTGCCATGGCCATCAACATGGACATCGCCAGTACCGCAGCAGAAATAGCATAAAAAGTGCCCATCAACCAATCCTTCCGTTCGTGCCCGTAAGTCTAAACGGGGCCAGACGATTTGTCAAGGATATCTGAGCGTAGACAACATCCCCCAAAATGCCGCAGCATTTTTTGAGTGCTGCCGTTACAGGTATTCGCGCAGTTGGCGAGCGTGGCAGGGATGGCGCAATCGGCGCAAAGCCTTGCCTTCGATCTGCCTGATCCGCTCGCGCGTCAAGCCGAATTTGGCACCTACCTCTTCCAATGTGTAGGGTTGATTGTCGTCCAAACCGAAACGCATGCGCAGTATGCGGGCTTCCCTCGGTGATAGCGTGGACAGCACCTCGTCCACCCTTTCACGCAGCATGTTCTCATATACCGTCTGTGAGGGTGTGGGGGTGAGCTTGTCTTCGACAAACATCCCCAGCTCTGAGTCTTCTTCATCCCCAACCGGGCTTTCGAGGGAGAGCGGGATCCAGGAGACCTGAAGCATCCAGGATACTTTTTGAGGGGCAACTTCCATCTGGTCCGCCAGCTCGTCGGGTGTGGGTGGGCGCCCCAGGGTCTGTTCCATTTCGTGGGAGATGCGATACATGTAGCGGATACGGTCGGACATATGCACGGGTAGCCGGATGGTGCGACCCTGGTCGGCGATGGCGCGGGTGATGGTCTGCCTGATCCACCAGGTGGCGTAAGTGGAGAATCGAAAACCGCGCTGATAGTCGAACTTTTCAACCGCCTTCATCAAGCCCAGGTTCCCTTCCTGGATCAGGTCCAGGAAAGGCACACCCCGACCAATATATTTTTTAGCTATGCTGACGACCAGTCTGGTATTGGCTTTGATCAGGTGCTCCCAGGCCAAGGCGGCATCCCGGATGTCTTCTTCGAGCAGCCTGCGCAGCTTCGAGTCGGTGCGCCCATTGAATTTCGCCAGTTCCAGCCGGGCCTCCTGGCCTCGCTCGATTCGCTGGGCGAGGCTGACTTCCTCTTCGATGGACAGGAGTGGGATGCGCGACATCTCTTTTAGGTATATATCGACCGTATCGCTGGCAGAGACGCTTTCGAGATTTGCATAATAGTCGCGATCGTCCGCCAGGGGTTCGAGCTCGCTTTCGGTCTCTTCGGCTTCTTCTCCGGTGACATCGACTCCATTGCGACGCAGATATTTGATCAGATTCCGGGTTGCATCCGATTCATTATCCAGCTCCGGGTATTCTTCCATGATATCTGTAACGGAAAGATAGCCGTGCACATGCGCTTTGTTCAGCAGGATTTGGATCGTGTCTTCGTCTAGGGGTGGCTTTCCTGATGGTGCCATGCAGTTCCCTTCTTACAC
Source organism: Chloroflexota bacterium (assembly GCA_032124675.1). GTDB lineage: Bacteria > Chloroflexota > Anaerolineae > Anaerolineales > UBA4823 > JAQBDA01. The sequence continues at coordinate 2,716 of JAQBDA010000038.1, read as the reverse complement.
GTGAGCCGGATTGAAAGGTCGGGATCGAGATGTAGAGCCAGGTTGCAAACGAACTAATTCTGCTCGTCGAGCAGTGATTTCAATATTGATAAGCGAGGGTCCAGAGTGTCTGTTCCATGATCGCAGGCGCTCTCGTTCAGATTGTTACCGCAGATCAGGCACAGACCTTTGCAATCGGGGGAACACAGCGGCTTGATGGGGATATCCAGCAGCATATATTCACGGATCAACGGCCGGAGATTGATATGCGCGTCTTCCGGTAGGATCAATTCCGAATCGGTGATTGACTTTCTAGAGAAGGCATATAATTCGGTAAAATCAGTGTTGAGCGGCTGGCGGAAGTCTGTCAGGCAGCGGACACACTCTGTGTGCAGCAGCGCCTGCAATTTTCCATGCACGAGCAGTCCTTGAGTCGTGCGGGCGACCCGGGCAGAGCCTGCTAAATCTTCCAGTTTCAGGTCTGGTTCTAGAGTGACCTCGGGAATCTCGAAAATAAAATCCCGGCTGGAACCGACAGGTTGGTGAATTAAAAAGCCTACGTTCAGCCGGAAAGGGTTTGAAGTATTTGACACTGGCGTTGTTGTCACAGCAGAGGAAATTGTCGATGAGATTATAGCATATATAGATTCGAGCGTCAAGTTATTCTAAATATATTGATTGGATATGTTGAATGAGAAAAATATATTGCTTTCAGGTGAGCTTATGAAAACTCTGCTCATCGCCAGCAGCAATCCGGGGAAAATACACGAGATGATCGCGCTGCTTCAGGACCTAGACCTGGTGCTGGTCACCCCGCAGCAGCTCGGTCTGCAATTGGATGTCGAGGAGACCGGAAATACTTACGCCGAAAACGCGGCAATAAAAGCTAACCAACACGCGCTTGCCTCCGGGCTGCTGACTCTGGCAGACGACTCTGGTCTGGAAGTCGATGTATTGGGCGGAGCCCCAGGCATCCGGTCAGCACGTTTCTCACCGCAGCCCGGAGCGACCGACGCTGACCGCAGGGCGTATTTGCTAGAGCGGCTGCATAGTTTTCCGTCTCCCTGGCTGGCACATTTCCACTGCACAGTTGCACTGGTGAAGCCGGGAAAGGAAGTGAAATTTGCGGTGGGCAATTGTTACGGAGAGATTATCCCGGAGCAGCGAGGCACGCATGGTTTTGGATATGATCCCATCTTCCTGCTTACCGAGCCGGGCAAAACGATGGCGGAGCTGGACATGGATGAGAAAAACCGGCTCAGCCACCGCGCGAGGGCTGTAAAGGCAGCCATTCCGCTACTTACTGAAATGTAAAGTGCGCCTGGGTGAGATCGCAGGGCCAGCCGCCCGTTTTTCAGTTATCATAACTGCATGGGCAATGACCGGTATCTAAAAGATCTGAACGATTGGATCGTTATCCTGCTGCGCTGGTTGACTCTGACCGGACTGGTGGTCAGCATGGCAAGCGGTGACAGCCTGTCACGCCCATTAATCCTAATCATCCTGCTCGCGGCTGCGGGAAACCTGCTCCTGGGTCTTCTTTTGGTGCTGGGCAAGCGGCTGCCTTTCCAGCGTTACGGTAGTGTATTCTTTGACCTCGCCGTGGCTTGCGGGTTGTTTGTCTTCAGCGGTGCCACCAACGGCAATATCGGCTGGGTGATACTGCTGCCCTCGCTGACCGCTTCCATATACTTTGGTCTGGCAGGCGGCGCTATCGTTACGCTGGCAGGCTTGCTCCTGCTGGGGCTGGTAGCGATGCTGGCTGCGGATATGTTGTCGACCCTGCTTTTCCTGGTCACATTAATCCCGCTGTGCCTATTTGTGGTTTTGTTCTTTGGCTCTGTGAGCCAGCGGCTGCACGCTGAAATTGCCCGCACCCAACAGATATTTTCTGCTGCCGGGCTGGATGGTCTGCACAGCGATTCAGGCTGGTTATCTGCGGTCTTCAAGCTGATCGCCGAGTTAAACGCCTCGCTGAACTACCAGCGCGTCCTGGATAAAGCCCTTGATTTGAGCAGCGGGGCGATCGGGGGCAAGGTTGCCGCGCGGGATCAATTGGTCAGCGCGGTACTGCTGTATTCCCAACGAGAGAGCGGTGATCCGCAGATGCGGGTGGGTTCTGCGCGGCGCTTCAGCCAGGCAGATATGCGCGTTTCCTTACCCGGGACTGCGGGATTGATCGGGCAGGCGATCGATGGAGGCGAATCTCGTCTCTCGCAAGATTTCACCGGTGATGCCGAACTGTGGAAGATCGTCGCCCTGCACACCTGCCGCTCTGCATACTGCATCCCGCTGCGAACCGGTTTGGATACCTACGGCGTGCTGCTGTTCGGGCACCCGCAGGGCGATTTTTTCACTCCAGAGCGCCAGAAGGTGCTGGAGATGATCGCCAGCCAGTCGATGATCGCAATCCAGAACGCCCGCCTTTACCGGGACCTCGAACAGGAAAAGGAACGTATGATCGAGACTCAGGAAGAGGCGCGCAGCAAGCTGGCGCGTGATCTGCATGACGGTCCGATTCAATCGGTGGCAGCGATTGCCATGCGGGTGAACTATGCCCGCCGGCTGGTTGAGCGGGATCCAAAAGCTGCCGCTGCGGAGCTTTATGATATTGAAGAACAGGCCCGCCAGACAACCCTGGAGATACGGCATATGCTGTTCACGCTGCGCCCGCTGGTGCTGGAATCCCAGGGGCTGGATGCTGCCTTGCAGTCGATGGCGGATAAGATGCGCCAGA
>JAQBDA010000037.1:0-5610 GCA_032124675.1 Chloroflexota bacterium | reverse complement strand
GCGCCGGACGAAGTGCTCCCACCCAGGCACGTTCTGCACCTCATCAATCACAAAAATATTCCGCTCCCCAAAGAGTTCTACTAGCGCCTGGTACAAATCGTTGGCATCCTCTGCCTGAAATCCAAGGAAACGATCGTCTTCGAAGTTTACGTAGTATAAAGAGTCTCGTCCCAAGCGATGAGCCAATTGTGCCAGGAGCGTGGATTTTCCCACCCGCCGCAATCCCGAGATTATCACGGCATGCGGAAGTGAGGCGGCACGTTCGAGTTCTTCCAATTGGACACGCTCGATACCGGTATCACGCTGCCAAAAAAACTGATGCTGCTCTATGAGCATGGCTTTTATTTCATCGCTGGACCACCGGGATATCCATTTGTTTTCTTTCATATAGAAATAATATATCAAAAGGTTTTCGTTGTCAATGAAATCTTTGGGGGCAACAGCTCTGTTGGTGGAGAATGGTTAGACTCAAATCATGAACGAAGATTTCATCCCGCCAGGGAGGATTTATTCAAATTCATCCACAATCTTTGCTGAGTGGATGGGATTCGAACCCACGGTGGCTAAGGCTGACGTATTCATCTAGAAAGACTTTTACACCGGGTGATTCGACAATTCGCTCAGAGTGTCTGAGTGTAGTCGCGAAAACTGTTTGGATAGCTCAATTTCAAGTATTCAATCGCCTATCATGGGGCTAAAACGTAGTGCGCGCACGAAGATTACCAATCAAGGAAACTTATCATTATTTGACCACCTGTCACAAAAACAGAGGGTCAAATCATCTATACTGTCCAATATCTCCGCAACATCCGTGTAAGACTAGCTAGTAACAGATTCCATCCAATCCCTCCAATAATTCCATCGCCATTGTCCTACTCGCCGGGAACGCTTAAAAACAGTAAACCCCTACACGCCAGATATAGGGGTTTGTTGTAATCTACCACCACATATTGTGTTGTCAGGCGCCCCCGGCGGGACTCGAACCCACAACCTACTGCTTAGAAGAGATAGGGTGGGTATTTAATTTGCGGAAAATCACCGTTCAATGCGTCAAATACTTCAAATCAGCTTGTTTGGTCCGTAAATCACGCCTAAATTCGGGACTTAATCTCCAATGAGTCAATTATATCCGAAGAATATTAATCCCTTCGTCCTACAATTGTCCTACTATGTCGTCCATGGTGTCGGCTGCAACACGGCTCAATTCGTCAATTACCTGCCATTATAACTCCAACAAGCACAATTTAATTATGGTCATTGGGAGTTGCCGAGACAGGTGGCAGATAACCCTTGCACTACGGTGATTCCCAGAGAGTCTTTAATTACACGAATACAGCAGATATTCCTTGACAACCAAAATTAATTAGTCTATAATTAATTTATCAACTTGATAAATTAATTCCAGCGATCTCTGTCTAACCCACCTAACTTACCATACTCATGACACACTCGTATAATAGTTTAGGCAGTAACATCAATCTAGTTAAGTCGCATAACACCCAGGCAATACTGCTCAGTGTTTTGCATGATGGTCCAATTTCCAGGGTTGAGTTAGCAGAAAAGCTTTCGCTCTCCAACACAACAATCACAAACTTAATTTCCGAACTCCTTGACCTCGGGATTGTTATCGAGGAACACGTTGAGGTCCCTGAGCACCAGAGGCGTGTTGGTAGACCAAGAAGAATGCTGCGCCTGGCACCGTCTGCTCGCTATGCGGTCGGTGTACATATTGGTGTAGGGGTATACAGAGTTGCTGTCACAAACCTTATCGCCGAGATAATCTACAACGAGATGGCAGCGTTTGATCTCACTAGTCCACCAGATATCGTAATTAAAGACATCGTTCGGCTAATCGATGTCGTCATAAGAAAGAGCAAAGTTGATCGGGATCGCGTGATTGGTGTTGGTGTGGGCGCTTCGGGTTTGGTGAATTACGAAGAGGGCATTATCGTTTTGGCTCCCCGGCTGGGATGGGAAAGTGTTCCTATTCAGCAATTAATGGAAGCTCAACTTGAATTACCCGTTTGTGTTGACAACAACGTTCGCACAATGGCCTTGGCAGAAGCTATCTTTGGAGATGGTCGGGGGGTCGGGGTCTTAGCCTTTGTTTACGGAAGAGTCGGTGTTGGTGCAGGCATTGTAGTCAATGGCCAGGTATTCCGTGGAAGTGGAGCAGGCGCCGGAGAAATAGGACATACAACCGTCATTCCACAGGGTGGCGAGACCTGTACCTGTGGGAATACTGGGTGCCTCGAGACATTATTGTCCGAACCAGTCTGGATTCGAAATGCAGAAGCACTTGCTGCATCTCATCCGGATAGTCTTCTAGCCTCATATATGAGACGAGAGGATGAACGGTCTCCAATTGAGCTGATCTTAGCCGCAGCTACTGATGGTGATAAATTAGCGAAGCGATTCATCGAAGATGGAGCTTGCTATCTCGGTATTGCTCTTGCAAATCTGGTAAACGTGCTCAATCCCGAATTGATCATCCTGGGAGGAATGTTTGCCCAGGGAAGTGAACTGATCCTACCAACTGCGGAAGCCAAAATGAGGCAAGCAGCGTTCGCACGGTTAGGTGAAAATGTGAGACTTGCAGCCACAAGCTTCGGTTGGCGAGCTGGTGTAATCGGCGCGGCAGCACTCTCTTTGACAACATTTTTTTATCAGCAATCTGAGGACGCCTAATGGGAAAGCCCGTCGTCGCGTTTCTACCAATCGCACGAATAACCTTCGACGTGAGGCTTGCCAAAGAAGTGTGTGACTCAGCACGTATACACATTGCGCAGATCCCTGTAACCGTAAACGATCCTGCAGAATTGATAACAGATATTCAAAGCGCCCAAAGAATTGCCCTTTCCCTGAAATCCGATCCTCCCGACCTTCTACTGATTTTCCAGGCCACCTTTTCAGACAGCACCTTGATCACCACATTCGCAGAAGAAATAGACGCACCTGTTCTGCTCTGGGCAGTTCCCGAAGAACATACTGGTGGACGTTTGCGGCTGAATTCTTTTTGTGGGATCAACTTGGCTGCTCATGCTCTGACCCGCATGGGACACCAATATGAGACCATTTTCGCTCCCCCCAGTGACCCTCAGGTCCTGAAGAAGATTCATAATATGGCTCTGGCAGGGCGCGCTCGTAATGCAATAAGAAACACCCAACTTGGCCGTGTAGGGGAAAGTCCGGATGGTTTCGAAACCTGTCTATTCGATCCCGACAGCATCAGGAATGTTTTTGGGTTGGAAGTAGCGCAATTTGATCTCGAAGATGATTTATTTTTACTAGCCCGGCAGATCGATAAAGATCAAATCGACAACATCCAGGCACAACTCAGCAAAAAAGTGACTGGCCTCGACGAGCTTGATCAGAATGCCACACACGGGACCTTGAGCGTATATGCCACATTACAGCAAATATCAGCTCAAAAGAGTATCCATGGTTTTGCAATACGTTGTTGGCCTGAGTTTTTTACTGAACTGGGCTGCGCAGCTTGCGGAGCCATGTCCTTGTTGAGCGATGAGATGATACCCTGCAGCTGCGAAGCCGATGTCAATGGCACAATCACACAACTGATCCTACAATCGATCAGCGAGAATCCGGCCTTTGGAACCGACATTGTTTCGATTGATGATGAACGGGACGCTATAGTGATTTGGCATTGTGGTTTGGCGCCCCTCTCCATGGCAGATCCACAGAAATCTCCTGGAGTCACGATTCACTCGAACCGAAAGCTGCCATTATTATTCGAGTTCACCCTAAAACCAGGACCCGTGACCATTGCCCGACTAACCGAGTCATCCAATAAGTATAGGTTGGTTATAAGCCACGGGGAAATCATTAGAGCCCCCAAGAGTTTTTCCGGCACATCTGGATTGCTGAAATTCGACCGTCCTGCGAGAGAAGTATTGGACAAAATCCTGGCTGAAGGATTGGAACACCATATCTCAATAACGTATGGTGATATCACTGAAGCCCTTGAAACATTTGCACAGTTACTGAATATTCCAATCCTGCATCTTACCAAATGAGGAGGTTTCTATTGAGAGCTATTTTATTTCAGAATCCATCTGGCGTATAAATATCTAATAAAAGGAGAAAGATAATGAAGAGATTAGTATTATGTTTGTTCTTAGCGCTGGCACTGCTATTATCTGCCTGTGGTGGTCAGCAGGCCACGCAAGCCCCTGAAGTCCCACCAACAGAAGAGGCCCAAGTAACTGAAGAGCCTGCTGTTGAGGAAGAGCCAGAGGCAATGGACAAAACCGAGCTGCGCTTCACGTTTTATGCGGATGGCAACGAAGCAGATGTGATGCAGGGTTTGTTGGATCAATTCATGGCCGAGAACCCCGAAATCAGCGTTGTGCTCGACGTGGTGCCCTATGCCACGATCGACGAGCAGCTGCCCGTCCAGGTGGAGACCGGTGAAGGACCCGACCTGGCGCGCATCACCAACTTTGGCGCCTATAGCGGCAAACTGCTGGACCTGCGTGACTACCTGCAGGATCCGGGTTACTATGTGGACAACTTCCCAGCCCCGATTCTGGAGGCTATGGGCTATGGGGGGTTCCCAGATGGTCTCAGTGTGACCGGTCCTTATGTCAACAAGACTCTCTTCGACCAGGCTGGTATCGAGCTGCTGGGCGAAGGAGCTAGCTGGGAAGAATGGACCGAGGTTACCAAGCAGGTCGCAGAAGCTACCGGTGTCGAGTACGCCATCTCTGTCGATCGCACTGGTCACCGCTTTGCCGGTCCTGCCATGAGCATGGGAGCTACGCTGATCGATGCCGATAGCAACTTCACCGTTGATACGCCCGGCTTCCGTTCATTTGCCGAAACACTCAAAGGCTGGCATGAAGATGGCATCACCCCCCCTGAGGTCTGGTTGGTAGGTGATAGCCTCAACAGCTGCATCGACTTCTTCAAGTCTGGCGATCTGGTGATGTGCATGTCCGGCTCCTGGCAGATCAACGGTCTGGCTGCCGATGTAGGCGACGCCTTCGACTGGGTCGTGGTGCCTAACCCGACCGGCGCGGGTGGCTCGACAGGCGTGGCAGGTGGGGCTGGTTGGGCAGCCTTTGCCGATACCGAACATCCCGAAGCGGTCGGCAAGCTGATGGAGTTCCTGATGCAGGCTGAAAACTACGCAACCTACGTCTCCAACGTGCTCTTCCTGCCTGCCCACAGCGAAGTAGCGGCTGCAGGAGTTGACTTCCAGTCGGATAACGAATCTGTGCTGGGTGCTCTCTCGACTTACACGGCCGAGATCCCCAAACTGCAGGATCAAGCCGTGGCGCTGAACGTCCATCCCTTCGCTTTTGCATACTACCGCAACAGCGCCAACCGCATCGCCCAATACCTGACCGATGAGCTGACCCTCGACGACGCCCTCCAACGACTGCAGCAAGATATCGACGACGCCATCGCCGAAGCTACGGGTGCTGCCCCTGCGGAGGAAGTCGCCATGGAACCGGCCGAGCTGCGCTTCACGTTTTATGCGGATGGCAACGAAGCAGATGTGATGCAGGGTTTGTTGGATCAATTCATGGCCGAGAACCCCGAAATCAGCGTTGTGCTCGACGTGGTGCCCTATGCCACGATCGACGA
>JAQBDA010000036.1:0-4037 GCA_032124675.1 Chloroflexota bacterium | reverse complement strand
TTCCTGTCCCAGCACGCCCAGCTCCACGCCGCCTCGATGGCAGGCACGCAGGACTGGTCCTTCGAGGACGATGTCTTCCAGGACCTCACACCGCAGCAGTGCCGGGCAATCCCTTCTGGAGGCGAACACTCAATCGCCTGGGCTTCCCAGGATCTGGGCGCGACGGTTAAACCGCTCACAACCGAAGAATGGAGGGGGTTGCTTATAGGGGCAGGCCTGCAGGACATCGTCATGCGCGTCTCAGAGATCAGCGTCTCGGACGAATCCAGAGGGATCATGCAGCGCTACGGCCTGGGGGGAATGCTGCGCATCATAACCAGGACTCTGAGGCTGTATACCCGCAGCCCAAACTACCGGCAGTTCGTCAAAGAAGTTCGCCAGGATGGCATCACGCCTGAGAATATAACCGAATATTTTGGGTATGGAATGTATGTAGGGCGGAAGCAACCATCTCCTAATGCCGGATGACTCCCGGCAGGTTAACCCGGTAGCCGACCAACCGACCCGCCAGGTCAGTGCCCTGTGGAACAGGATCTTCCCAGGCGATCAATGTCAGCGGGGCACCCATAGCAAGCGCAGGTTCGGGCAGGTTCACCCGATTGGCGGGTTCGGACACCTGGTGCACGGTTGCCAGGCTGCCATTTTGGTCAATCCGGCGTGTCTATAAATGCGTATCTCCATCTGTTTTCAGCCAGACCACCGGATTACCATCCCCGTTGACCAGGCAGCCACGTACATCGCCGGGGCGAAGATATCACTATTTCGTTCATAGACCTACCCATAAAGAATTCCCCGCCTTCCCCACCATTTTCAATATATACCTTAATCGCTCCCGCTGGCAATAACTTGATCTGCTGTATCCTCAACAGAACTATACGAATGACTGGGTTGTAATTACACTACCTGACTGGTGAAATTTCTTACATAATCCTGTACCATAGAGACACTACTTATTGCTGCAGCCTGTGTCATATTGCATGATTGCTCGAGAGAGATATGGTATATTTAGTTTACACAATCACAGTTGGCAAGCCTGGGGGGCTGCCCGACATCTCGTTGCTGCGGATGCGCCTACCAAGGGGCATTGCGGGGGCCAATTCTTCAAGGGACCGGCGAACAAGCGCTCAGAATAATCTGGCTGCACCGCTCAACTCGTTATCTATTGAGTCAAGTAAGTTCCTCATCGCAATAATTAAGGCACTCTTGAAGGATAGATTTTAACTATCCCTGTGCGCGCCCATAAAACACCTACTCTTAAGGGAGGGAGTAATGGATCAATCCACTAAACTGTCATCGCAAGTATCCAACCCTCAAGCGGCGGCTGAAAAAACATCCCGCCTGCGCTTCGCCGATCACCTGCGCGCCGCGCTTGTGATCCTGGTCGTGCTTCACCACGCAGCCCTGGTCTATGGGGCTGCCGCCCCTTTTTATTATGTAGAACCACCTTTCACTGAGCCGCTGGCTTATGTCGTGCTGCTGGCATTCGCCCTCATGAACCAGGGTTGGTTCATGGGAGCCCTGTACCTGATCGCCGGCTACTTCACGCCGGGATCATTCGAACGCAAGGGGGCAGGCTCTTTCCTGAAAGGCAGGCTGGTCCGCCTCGGCATCCCGCTGCTCGTGTTCTATTTCATTCTGTCGCCGCTCTCTTCTATTGGCTACTGGCAGATGCCGGCTGAGCTGACCGGGATTACCGACCCGCTGAGTATATTTGCGTATCCCTACCTGCTGGGTCTGGGCCCGATGTGGTTCGTCGCCCTGCTGCTTATCTTCGACTTTGGCTACGCTCTCTGGCGCAGGCTGACCCTTGACCGGGCAGCATCTCCGGCGGGTGAATCTCCACCCCCCGGTTATATTGGAGTGATCATCTTCACTCTGGCTTTGGCGCTGGTTACCTATCTTCTCCGGTTCGTTATCCCGTTAGGCAGAGAAATACTCGACTTCCCGACTCTTGGCTACCTCCCGCAGTACCTGAGCTTCTTCATCATAGGTATCGTCGCCTACCGCCGGGACTGGTTCCGGAAAACCCCCGGCTCGATGGGAGTCGCAGGATTTGTGACCGCGCTGGTGGTAACCATATTCCTCTTCCCCCTGGCATTGAGCGGTCAGCTTTTCTCTTTAGAACTATCCGATCCGGCACCTTTCGTGGGCAACGGATCCTGGCAGTCGGCTGTGTATGCCCTCTGGGATAGTACATTCGCAGTCGGTATGACCCTGGCTGCGCTCACTTTCTTCCGCCGCTATTTCAATGGCGATAGCAGCCTGGGCAGGTTCCTGTCTGAACAGAGCTATGCAGTCTATCTCATCCACATCCCGATCGTGGTGTTCATTGCGATTGCGCTGCAGGGGGTCGAGCTTCCTGCGCTGCTTATGTTTGTATTGCTGTCGGTGATCGCTATTCCGGTCTCCTTTGCCATCGCATACATCCTCCGCAGGATACCTGGTGTGTCGCGGGTGCTCTAAGTAAAACTATGCCCCCACAGAAAAGCAAGCATTCTATCCGGGTGCTCACCTGCCTGCTCCTGTTGATACTCGTCAGCTGCGGACCTTCAGCTGCTGACCTTCAAGCAGTTGACTACACACCTCTGGTCCGGGAAGACTGGCAGGTGTCGACGCCCACAGAGCAGGGGCTGGACCCTTTGCTTGTGCATGAATGACTGGAACGACATCCGTTCAGTCTGGGCTGCGCATGAGCTGCCTTGATGGGAGAGAGGAGACAAAGCTCGCCCACCCCGGCCTTAACAGGTCAGCATGGTCGCTCGATATGGCCTGATAGATAAGCCTCAGCCAGGTTTAGAACCAACAGGTTTACAACCCTGGAGACAGCTTGTCGTAGTATATTATTAGTGCGACCTTATCGCAGAAAATCAGGAGGATGACTCATGAAGGCAATCGTTCAAACCAATTACGGCCCACCGGAGCAAGTGCTCGAACTAAAAGAGATCGAGGCGCCAGTGGTCAAGGAGAACGGGGTGTTGGTGCGTGTTCACTCGGCCTCCATCCATTCAGGTGACTACTTCGGCGTGCGCGGCTTACCCTTCGTCGCCCGTTTTTCAATCGGCACCCCCAATCCGAAAGAGAACTACGTCCCCGGATTCGATGTAGCTGGGTACGTAGAGGCGGTCGGCAGCGGCGTGACGCGGTTCAAACCCGGTGATGAGGTGTTCGGCGAGTGCGGCAGCGCCTGTGCCGAGTATGCCATGGGCGACGCGAGCAAGTTCGTGCTCAAGCCGGCCAACATCACCTTCGAGCAAGCAGCGGCCGTACCGGTCTCCGCCCTCGCCGCCCTGCACGGACTACGCGATGCGGGCAAGGTGCAGCCGGGGCAGAAGGTGCTGATCAACGGGTCATCTGGCGGCGTCGGTACCTTCGCTGTCCAGATCGCCAAAGCCTTCGGCGCGGAAGTGACCGGCGTATGCAGCACCAGGAACCTGGAACTGGTACGCACGCTCGGCGCTGACCATGTCATTGACTACACGAAGGACGACTTCACCCAGGGCAAACAGCGTTACGATCTGATCCTCGATCAGGTGGCAAACCATTTGCTGTCTGATTGCAGGCGCGTGCTCACCCCCCAGGGGAAGCACATCCCGAACAGCGGTAACAGCGGTCTGGGTTATATCATCAACGCCTTCGTTTCATCCCTGTTCATACGCCAGCAGGGCGCCCCTTTCGTGTCGATGCCGAAGACGGAGGATCTGGAAACCCTGAAAGAGTTCATCGAAACCGGAAAGGTCACCCCAGTCATCGACAGGACCTACCCGCTGAGCGAAACCCCGGAGGCCATGCACTATATCGGTGAGGGGCACGCCAAAGGAAAAGTTGTCATATCAGTTGCGCAGACCAGCACATAACAACCCGATCTGCATACATATCCGCGATTCATTGCATGAGCCGGCGGGTTGCATCCTCCACCGGTGATCGAAACAAGCGTGAGATGTGCAACACTGTTAAATTATCCATCAAGGAGTATGGGAAATGAATCCGAACAATAATACCGTACAAATTTTGGATGATGTGAAGATAGATGTGAAGGT
>JAQBDA010000035.1:0-7414 GCA_032124675.1 Chloroflexota bacterium | reverse complement strand
ATGCGCTGCACTTTTGCTTTGGGATAGGAGCAGTGCTGTCCCCGATCATCATTGCCCGCAGCGCGGCAGCCAGAGGGAATATTGCCTGGGTGTATTGGATATTGGCTGTTTCAGCGATTCCCGTCGCATTATGGCTGGTGCGCTTGCCCAGCCCTAAAGCAAGAAGTGGTAGTGATCAGGACCAGGCAGTAAAGGTTAATTACCTGCTGGTATTTTTAGTCGCCTTGCTGCTGTTTCTATACGTGGGGGCGGAGGCGAGCTACGGTGGCTGGGTCTATACTTACGCTGTTAACAAATTCCCAGCGCTGGCAGATGCCAGCGCGGCACTACTTACGGCAGCATTTTGGGGGGGCGCTTACTATCGGAAGGTTGATCTCAATACCTCTGGCGGTGCGACTGAAGCCGGGCCCCTTTCTGGTGGGGGACCTGCTGGGCTGTCTGCTCAGCATCTTGGTGATTGTAATCTGGCCTGAATCGTTGTCTGCTTTGTGGCTGGGGACCCTGGGCTTGGGCCTGTTCATGGCTTCATTCTTCCCTACAACGGTTACGCTGGCCGGTCAGCGCATGCAGATCACCGGACACATCAGCGGCTGGTTTTTCGTCGGAGCTGGTGCCGGCGGCATGTTCTTGCCTTGGCTGATCGGTCAGCTGTTCGAGGTATTCGGTGCCGGAATTACCATCAGCCTGATTACCGTCGATATCCTGCTGGCTATGGGTGTGTTGGCGGTGTTTCTCTCCCTGACGGCGCTCTCTCTAAAGCAGCCTGCAGAACAAATCATAAAATCCGGGTCGTAAAGTTCAGCCCAATACGAGGGACAGGATGCCAGTCGAAGATGCCAAGCGATGGGACCAGCGATATTTACAAGACAGCCGGTTCCAAACGTATACCCGGCCGCGCGACTTCCTGGTTGAACAGGCTGGCTGGCTCCCGGAACGGGGACTGGCGCTGGATGTCGCCATGGGGCTGGGAGGGAATGCGGCGTATCTACTGGGACGTGGTATCAAGGTTGTTGGGTTGGATATTTCTGGCCTCGCCGCCAGGAGGGCAAAAGAGTGGCTGCCAGAGCTGATGGCCGTACAGGTGGATTTGACCGAATTCGACCTGCCCTCCGGCAAATTCGATGTCATCATGAACTTCTATTACCTGCAGCGCAGCCTGTGGGATAAGTACCGTAGATGGCTGCTCCCAGGGGGGATATTGGTCTTCGAAACACTTACCCTGGATATGCTGAAGTACCAGCCTGATATCGAACCCGAGTACCTGCTTCAGCCTGACGAGCTGCTAACGGGTTTCCGTGATTTCGAGATCCTTGAATACCGGGAAGGTGAGCGAGTATCAAGCAGCGGTCGCAGGAGTGCAATCGCCAGCCTGGTTGCGCGTTCCCCCCGTACCCCGAGTGCAAAGCGCGGATAGTATCGAGCTTCGACCGGGTAGATTGATCAGGGTTTTAGTGCCCGGGTAGAGATGAACAGCGGTGTGTACTGGCAGAGGACATTTTCAGGGTCGACATCCTCAAAAAAACCTGTGAGCACAAAACCTGCCTGAAGCTGACCCCCGATCTGTTCTTCGAGTGTGTGGCTGAACTCCAATGGTAAATCTTGATCGACCCACTGCTGTCGTTCGGCTTCGCTCAGGCTGTCTAGATCAGAGTAAGGCAAGCTGTACTTGACTGCTATTTCTCCCTGGTCGAGCTTGAATAGATCGAAGATGTACATAACAGGGTTCGAGATGCCTGCCAGCAGTGTGCCGCCATGGCGCAGCACCCGGTAGGCTTCACGCCAGACGGGCAGCACTTCGGGCACAAATACGTTGGAAACAGGGTGGAAGACAAGGTCGAATGATTCGTCCTGGAACATGTGCAGGTCTGCCATATCTCCCTCGACAGTCTGGAGGCGAAGTCCATCACGCGCCGCGACCTGCCGGTCTCTATCGAGCTGGGCAGGTGAGTTATCCAGAATTGTGACATTGGCGCCGGCCGCGGCCAGGACCGGTCCCTGCTGCCCGCCGCCGGATGCCAGACAGAGCAGATCAATTCCGTGCAGTTCGGGTGGGAACCAGCTGCGAGGTACTGGGATGGTTGGGGTAAGCAATAGCGACCAGTCCCCATTCCGGGCTGCAGCGACCTCCTCGGAGGTCACCGGGATGGTCCAGCGGTTGCCCCTCTCGACCTCTCTATCCCAGGCTTTACGGTTGTAAGCTCGAATATCCATGCGACTCTAATAGAATAGGACTTACCCAGTTGTTGGGATGACGGGTGGTGTTTGGGCGGGCAGCGCCCGCCCAAAAACCACCAAATTCCCCTGAACTGCGTAACTTCTATAGAATAAGGACCGAGGCAATGACCCTCGGTCTTTAATGTTAATCGATCTGTGCAGTTATCAGGATGATTTGCGCTTGACCAGGGTCAGTACATTACCACCCTCTGGCGAAAATTCATAGTGGATCTCATCCACCATCATTCGCATCAGGTATACACCGACCCCGCGCTGTTTAAGATTTTCCAACGGGACATTTACCTGCGGGTTTGGAACGTTCTGCGGGTCGAATGGATTGCCGCTATCACGCAGGATAACTGTCAAACCCTGATCATCGACAACCACAGAACACTCCATCGATCCTCTGTCCTCACCGCCGTACGCGTGGTCGATGATATTGCTGCAGGCTTCATCAACCGCAAGCTGGACAGCATAGATGGCTTTGTCGCTCAAGCCTGCCGATCTCGCCGCATGGCTGACGAATTCGCTGATCCGAGGTAGACTCTCAAATCGCCCGGGAAAGGATACAGTCTCCATCCTGGTAATGCACACTAATAAGATTTAAAAGCTGCCAACTGCTGCAGTCAGGTCGTTGTAGATTTTGAAATAGCTTCCCATACCAACCAGGTCAAGGGACTCGCGGATGTTCTCCTGGACGTTAACCAGGATCACTTCACCGCGCTTATAGCGTTTACATTTCTTCTGAGCATCGATGAGAACCCACCAGCCCTTACTGGACATGAAATTCACATCCGTCATGTCGAAGACGATTTTGTAACGCCCAGCCTCGATAATCGAGTTCATGGCATCTTCAAGTTGAGGCGCCGTGCTGCTGTCAATCCGACCATTGGCATTAACTACATCGCAGCGTTTGTGCTCGGTAGTAATCACTTCCATCGCTCCTCCTCTCATACAATTGCGGCTGTTTTGGGACGCGAGGATTATATCACGTCAAGGGTCGAGACTGCTGTCAGCGACTACCCCTCATCATGCGTCCCATCATTCCCACCATGAAACCAACGGTCGTCAGCGTAGCGATTATTAGTTTGGTTCTATCCAGGATAGGCTCGACACGCACGCCATCCGGGCTGGAAATCACCAATGCAACGGGTCTGGAGAATGTGTAGCCGCCTCCACCACCACCCATGCCAGCTCCTTCGGAGGGAGGACCAGACTCCTGCTTATCTTCGCTCTCCAGCGTCTCTACCTCGTCGTCCGCGTCAGGTTTAAAGGTACCCATACCAAGACCGAATCCAATTCCGCAGAAAACTTCAGCAGTCGGGATGATCGTCACATCTCCGCTCTTGATCGGTTTTCCGTAGACAGCTTCAACACCACCGCTGTCGACAAAATTATCAATACTATTGTGGATGTTCTCCACACCTTGAGAGATGTCCTGGCTCTCAAGATTTACTTTGCTTTTTCCTTCGTTGGGCATCTTGCTATCTCCTCTCCTTGTGCATGATCTTGCTGAGAAGCCAGGTTAGCACCAGGATACATAATCCGCTGCCGAAAATTGCTATCTGAAGACGGCGTGTGACATCAATCACCGGAATGACGCTCTCTTCACCATCCGCATTAACCGCCAGAACAGAAACCGGGCGGTTCCACACCACGCCTCCATTTATTTGCGGCATATTCACTCCGACCGATTGGTAGAAAGGTATGATCCGGTTTTTGCCAATTAGAATTGGATTTCCGGCTCTGGTCTCGAATTGCAGCCGCGATGACATCACCTCATTGCTCCTTATCTGCCGGTGTCTGGTCAGTCTCCTCTGTGCCCTTACGCCTTAAGTGGTTGGAGGCTTTTTCAAGCTCAGTACTGGCGATCTGCAGCACTTTCAGCAGTTCCTGGCGCAGCTGCTCAGTGGTCTCTCCGCTGCGTACTCGCTCACTGAATTCGTCGATGTCTGTTTTTAATTGCTGTCCGGCAGGGCTCTGCTGAAGCTTTTCGGCCTCGCTTTTCAAGGTCGCAGTCATATCAGAGAGCCCTTCTTCTATTTCAGCTTGGACCTTTTTTCGCTCGGGATTATCCCAGGCAGCCCGTATCGTGCCTGCCAGGCTCTCTCCGAGCTGGTGGAAGGCGTCAACCAGGTTATCTTTTTCAGGGGGTGCATCGCTCATCTGAATACTCCTTTATTCAAATATAGGTGGGCTGATTCTCTCAGGGGTTGTTTTCGCTTCCGAAAATATCCTACTGCTCATGGGGATTATAACATTTTACTGGCAGATCAGGATGCGCACGGCAGATCAACTGTATTTAAGTTTCACCCTGCATCCAGCAGCTCTTGAATGATGCTGCCAACTGTGGCATACTCGAAGGAGTCAGATTTATTAGAAGTTACGCAGTTCAGGGGAAAGGGGGGTGTTTGGGCGGGCATCGACCGCCCAAACACCCGCGTCATCCCACCGACTGCGTATGTCCCATTAATCTTGAAGGAGAGTGTGTGATATATACGGAGGCTAAGGTTATTCGGTGGCGCGGTGAGTCAGGGGCGGATGAGGCAGAGCTGCGCAGTCTGATGCAGGATGAAGGTTTGCATCCCTATTCGTGGTCGAATGGCCCGGGCGAGGTTTATGCCGCCCACAGCCACAGCTACCAAAAGGTTATCTATGTCGTCTGGGGGTCAATCAACTTCGGGCTGCCAGAGACCGGCGAGCACATATCCCTGAACCCCGGAGACCGGTTGGAGCTTCCGGCCGGAGTCCTGCATGACGCAGCGGTCGGGCCGCAGGGTGTGGTCTGTCTTGAAGCCCAGCTGATCCACGCGGAGGGTGACCGGTGAGCCATCCCCTTGCCGGGCTGCCAGCTGGCAGGCTGCGGAGCTTATTTATTCCAATGCTGCTCCTGACACTGGCAATTATGTTCATTCTGAATTGGGTGGCTGCCCCTTTAGAGACGGAGGCGGCAGCGTACGGGATCATCTCATACGAGCTGGCTGGAAGTGCTCCTCGGTCAGCGGAGGTTATCGCCTCCTGGGACGATTCAGCCCGCCAGCTTGCGGCATTCAGCCTGGGATTGGATTTTCTCTTTCTGCTAGTATATTCAACCACTATCGCACTGGCGTGCGTATGGGCGGCGGGGGTGCTCCAATCCCTCGGCTGGCGGCTGGCAGTGGTGGGGATCCCGTTAGCCTGGGGATCCTGGCTGGCGGCGGCTCTGGATGCTCTCGAAAATGTGGGGCTGACCATCATTCTATTTGGGGGCAGCGCACAGTACTGGGCGCCTATCGCACGCTGGGCTGCGCTTGCCAAGTTTGCGATTATCTTTGCCGGTTTAACATATTCTTTCCTTGGTCTGGTGGTTTACCTGGTGAACAGAACCAGGAACTGAATCGAGATGCTGCCTGTCTCGCGACTGGTGGACAATTTAGACGTATATCTTTCCAGAGATTAATATTCGAAGGAGATAAGCAATGAACTACAGACCGATACTCATGATTGTCCTCGTATTGTCCTTGACTGCGTTAGCATGCGGGTTGACCGTCGATCTACCCGGCAGGGATATTAAGACCGGACCTACATTAACAGAAGATATCCTGATCTCTGAGGCGGAGTCAGACGGACCGGCGGACGTTGCCCTTGACTTCGGTGCGGGTGAGCTGAATTTGGGACCCGGAGCCGAGGCTGCACTGATCGAAGGCACTGTGCGCTATAACGTCAAGGATTTAAAGCCCGAGATCACGATCGACGGCAGCAGTGTACGCCTGGAGACCGGGAATCTGGAGCTCTCAGGGTTTCCCTCCTTTGGCGACAACTTCATTAACGAATGGAATTTACGGCTGGGTAATGCGCCGATGAACCTGATGATCAATTCTGGCGCTTACAAAGGTGAGATCGAGCTTGGTGGATTATCCTTGCTGTCACTGGAAGTGACGGATGGTGCCGCAGATGTCGACCTGCGTTTCTCGGAACCGAATCGGGTGAAAATGGACACATTACGCTACCAGACAGGTGCTTCGTCCGTGAAACTGCGCGGTCTGGGCAACGCAAACATTGACAGGTTGATCTTCAAGAGCGGTGCTGGGGATTACACCCTCGATTTTTCTGGGGACCTGCAGGCTGATATGGACGTGACCATCGATTCCGGTATGAGCAGCATCGAATTGATCGTGCCCAGGGGCGTGCCGGTGGAGGTGCGCTATGATGGCGGGCTGTCGAATGTGGACTACAGCGGCGATTGGCGGAAATCCGGGAACGATTATTACCAGGAAGGTACTGGTCCGGGTATTATCGTCAATGTCAACCTGGGCGCCGGCAACCTGAGCCTTCGCAACCGGTGATCACCCCTTGACATTGGGTTATATCAAGTTCATTAAACTGGGATGCCCCCTGAGTTATCAGGGGGCATCCCGTTATATTACGTGTTGTAGGTTATTAGTCCAGAGCAGAATATCCAGGTCCGTCGGTGAAGAAGTCATAGTTCGGTTGGATGTCTGGTGTGAGGTCGACCTCCTCACCAGCCTCCAGCTCTTTTACACTGTCTAAGACAACTTCCTCACCGTGATGGTTTGTTCCCTCAAAATGACCGGATAATCCGACCCGGCTGATAAACTCGCCACCCTTGGCTTCATAGTTAGTGGGGACTTCATCCTCGGTAAAGATCGCCTCGTAGGGGCATTCGGGGATGCAGGCGCCGCAATCGATGCAGGTATCTGGGTCAATGTAATACCAGGGCCATTCTTCAGCCGGTTTTCCCGGGATGATGCATTCTACCGGGCATACCTCGACACAGCCGCCATCGCGCAAGCATAAGCTGGTAATGATGTGAGTCATAGAATTGACCTCCGTAAGTGATGATGAGGATAATTATCCAAGTGTTGGTAATTGTACCTCAATTATATAACCGTGCATAAAAATAAATACTAAATATGACAAATGAACATTCAAATAAGGAGTTTCGATACACCGCCTGGTTGTACTGCCGGCAGCACTCCGGGGATAAGAATATTGGATAGTATCGAACCGGACAATAAATCTTGACAAGAATTGTCTTTATCTGTATCATGATGTTGGTTTTTTCATTTAACCCCGCAGAATATCTCTGCATACAATAATAATAGGAGTTACGCAGTTCAGGGGAACATGGGGGAGTTTTGGGGGGGGGGGGCCGCCCCCCAAACCCCCCCCCCCCCCCCCCCCAAAAAGCACAAAAAAA
>JAQBDA010000034.1:0-10416 GCA_032124675.1 Chloroflexota bacterium | reverse complement strand
CAGGTCCTTACCGAAAGACAGCTTGAGCGCATCCTTGCTGCAGACTGTGATGCAGGTCTGGCATAGGCTGCACTCAGTCGAAAGCACTCTTTGCCCGTTTTGAATATAGTCCGGGATACGGATATCCATCGGGCACATCTTCTCGCAGGCTCTGCAGGAGGTGCAGCGGTCAGCATCCCCGGCGATCTTGAGCAGTGAAAAACGGCTTGTCAGCTTGAGCGGCAGCGAGACCGGGCACAGGTATTTGCAGAAGGCGCGGTTGTCCTTCAGGGCGTACGCCAGCCCGATACCCGCCAAATAGTAGAAAGCATTGCCCGCCACGTACCAGGCCATGGCGCTGGCACCGCTCCGATAGCCGAAGGCGAACCACATCACCAGCACCAGCCCAAAGCTGAGAGCAAAGTGGGCATAGCGCAGCCAGCCCCACTTGCCCGGCAGGCGGCCCGGGCTGCGCTGGAAGGGAAGCAGATCGAGCACCATCACCGTCCAGCACGCCCAGCCGCACCACAGCCTGCCGAACAGTAGTGGTCCGAACAGTTTGGCGATCATATAATGCACCACAGCCGCCTGGTACACCCCTCCCAACAGACCGAAGAACAGGCCCTCGATCTGCATATTCTCTTTCCCCATCGCGGCCACGAACACCAGCAGGAAAGTACCTACCAGCAGCAGTGAGACCCTCCTGCCGAGCGGCTTCCTCTTCTTGGGCAGGACAGCATACAACCCGAGACCCAGCCCGACCGAGGTGCCGATATACCCGAACAGGAACAACGGCTGCGGGTAGCCCGTCGCCCGCCATAAAGCCACAGCCAGCGCCCAGAAAGCCAGCATTACGGTGAGTGGGACAACCAGTTTCTTCCAGGAGCGCATAACCTCTGCGCCCGTCGATTTCGTCGAAATTAGCTCAGTCATATAACACTCTCCATTAAGGAATCTTGGTGATCAGACTGCGATAGTCTTTATGACCACCATCTTCTCAGCAGTCCGGTGCAGGTCATCTGCACCGGGAGATCCATCTTCCTGTAAGTTCACACCGAAGTAGTGCCCCAGGTGCGGAGCTTTACGCAGGTACGCATCCAGTGCATCCTCAACCAGCTCCTGCTCCTCGATCACCTGTGCCCTGGCGGGCAAATCCACCCCGCGCAGCCGCAGTGTCACCGCAGCGCCGCCGCGCAAGTTCCGCCACCAGACCCGCTCGCGATAGCTGGTCGTGTAGAGGACAGGCCGCCCGTTATCTGAGATATCCAGATAGTTGACAGGTGTGGTGTACTGCTGCCCTGACTTGCGCCCTGTATAAGTTATCAGCATCGTGTTCTTGCTGGAAATGCCGTGCAGAGGCGATCGCATTATCCAGGTAATAATTGGGTTGAACCACATGAGAACCTCCGTTTGTTTAATATATTGGCAAACCGCCGGTAACAGAGCCGTTATTTGTAAAACTTCTTCCGGCGAATTGCCATGCACCCAGTTTAAAATACAAAATCGCCGCTGTCATCCGGCGAAAGTTATATTATGGGTTTATTCCAGGTTTAGGGATGAGTCAATCTGGGATAGATGGAATTGGGGTGGAGATCATATCAATTTCAGTTCAGCCGCGTATGCCACTGCTTGAGTACGGCTGCGCACGTCCAGCTTGCGGTAGATGCTGGCAGTGTGCGCTTTTACAGTTCCCAGGCTGATAATCAATTCATCGGCGATCTGCTGGTTTGAATATCCCATGGCAATCAGTTTCAGCACTTCGAGCTCGCGCTCGCTCAGCGGATCGACCAACCGTGCAATTTCTGCGGCGGCTGCGCCGCTATTTTCTGCGCCTCCCCCAAATGCCTCCAGAAGGGTGCTAAGGTACTCCCGGCTGATCCCGCTCCCGGGCAGCCGCACTCTAAAGAGGATCGCCTTGATTTCCGTCCCCTCATCGAGGAAGGTGCGCACGAATCCGCCCGGCTCTGCGAGAACCAGGGCTTCTTTCAAGCTTTCCACTGCCTGCTCCGGCGCGCCGGAGGCCTGGTATGCCAATGCCTGCAGAACCAGGCCCTTAATCCGCATACCCGCCAAATCGCGCGCCACAGACCAGAGCCTGTGACGGTCGAGAATATCGAGGGCGCGGTCCGGTCCCCCCAGGCTCAGCCAGGCGCTGGCCAGAGTGCGCAGGTCGCTTTCGTTCAAAAGGCTGACCGGTTCCTCCGACGTCCCCTGCTGATCTATCCAGTCGCGCAGTGCGATCCAATCGCCTGCCTCGACCCACTGCCGGACCTGCATCGCCCGGGCAGAACCGCCGGAGCCAGGTGTCAGCCGGGCATGTCTCTGCAAGGTGGCCGCTTTAAGCAGCCATTCTCCAGCCGCTTGAGGGTCCCCATCCACAAACCGCAGTCGCGCCATCCGGCTGTAGGCGCTGACGAGCACATCCGCATTACCCAGTCGCTCGCCCAGTTCGAGACCCAGGCTGGCATGCTGGCGCGCTGCCTGAAGATCGTTCCACTCATAATGCAGGTCGCTGAGCACCCCCAGGGCGTCCGCAGCCACCGGTGAGATGCGACCGCTGGCAGTGCGCGCCAGCTGTATCGCTTCCGTGCAGTAGGTGTGTGCCTGGTGCAGCTCAGCTCTGGCCTCAAGCAGCTGGGCGATCACCCGCAGCGACGGCGCTGCAATATGGATGTTTTCCCCGGCGCGTGCCATCCGGCTGGCATGTAGAAACGCGCGCTGCGCCTGTTCCAGCTCGTCAACCATCAAACAGGCGCCTCCCAGTGTGAACGCAACAAAACTGCGCACTACGAGTTCGTCCTCCGGGAGCAGCTCGAGCGCCTGCTCTGCTAATGCTCTGGCAGCCCCCAACTCGCCCTGGTACACGTTCAAATAAGCCCGGATGGCGCAGATATGTCCCTGAACAGCCGCCGCATCCTCTAAATCCCTTTGGCTGCCGATGATTTGCTCCACAGCCTGCAGGTATTCACCAGCACTGCTTGGCTGCCCGGTCAGCAGATGGCCCCATGCGCCGGCAACACACAGCCAGGGACGAGTACGGATGACATCTTCGGGCATCCCATCCAGCCAGCCCAACAGTGTCAACGTCTCACCGCGCGCCAGCGCAGGTGTCATATTCTGCTCGACCAGACGCGCGACCGTTTCCCACTCGGATGCGTGCAGCGCGTGATAGATTGCATCGCTTGCATAGCCATTACGCTCGTACCAACCAGCCGCACGGTGGTGCAACGTCTGCAGCCTGTCTTTGATCTGAGCCTGTGCCCGCTGGCGGAGCAGGTCGCCGAACAGCTTATGGTAGCGGAACCAGGATCGCTGGTCATCCAGAGGCACCAGGAACAGGTTGGCTCTTTCAAGGTGTTCCAGCGCAACCTGGCTGGAGCTGGTCCCGGAGGCTGTCCTGCTATCATCGCCAGACGTTCTTCCCTGTGGGTCAGCCAGGATATAATCGCAAAGGCCGCTGCACAACCGATCCAGAATGCAGGTCTGCAGCAGGAAAGCACGGGTCTCCTCTGGCTGCTGTTCGAGGACTTCGCCCACCAGGTAGTCCAGGATATAACGGTTGCTGCCCGAATACTGGCGCACGTAGGCAGAGACCTCATCCGCCCGGAGTGATCCCTGAGCCAGCCTGGCCTGCAGCGCCAGGGCGGCTAACTGCAGCCCGGCAGCCCAACCCTCGGTCTGCCCATCCAGAACTGTCAGGTCATCATCAGAGACTGCCAGACCCATAACCTCTTTCAACAATTCACCGGACTCAATAATCGTGAAGCGCAGATCAACCACCCGAAGCTCGACGAGCTGCCGGCGGCTCCTCCAGCGCGCCAGCGGCATGGGTGGGTCCGACCGGCTGATGATCACCATCACCAGGGACGGCGGCCTGTTATCCAGCAGGTATGCCAGTGCTTCGTGGATGGCTGCATTCTGGATCAGGTGGTAATCATCGAGCACGATCACGAGGGGCTGTCCATGAAAGATCAGCTCGTTGACCAGTTGGGTGACGAATATCTGGAGCGGCAGCGGTTGGGATGGCTGCAGTAATGCCAGGGCGGTCTCACCGTAATCCGGAATAAGTCGCTGCACAGCAGCCACAAAGTAATTCCAGAACCGCACCGGATCGTTATCACTCTCATCCAGCGCGTACCATGCCACCGCTCGCTCCTGTCCGGCGATCCACTCCTGGACTGCAGTGGTCTTGCCGGAGCCGGCCGGGGCTGAAACCAGCAGCAGGCGGCTGCCACTAGACAGACCCGACTCGATCCTGTCTCTCAGGCGATGCCGCGCCACAAGGCCCGGTCTGGCGGGAGGCACAAGGATTTTGGTGAGCATGATATCTGGCTGCATGTAGATGACTCGTCCATCATATTTGGTATTGATTATCGGGACTGCATTGGCGCAACCGGCATATACTAGCCATGAGTAAATTGTATGCGCTTTGCGTGCTATAATCAAGTCTTGCCGCCCGAATATGTATTCGCACGAATATGAATTCCAGCCTCACCCCATCCCCTACCGTCTCAGTATTGATGCCATGCTACAACGCCGCCGCTACTCTGCCAGATGCTCTGGACAGCCTGAGCCGGCAGACCCTGCAGAGCTTCGAGGTCATCGCCGTCGATGATGGCTCGAACGATGGGACGGCAGAAATCCTGCACCAGGGGGCAGCCAACGACTCCCGCCTGCGCATCATCAGCCAGCTGCATACCGGCATCATCGCTGCTTTGAACAAGGGATTGGATGCCTGCCGCTCTGGATATGTGGCGCGCATGGACAGTGATGATCGCTGCCATCCCGAGCGCCTGGCGCGCCAGGTGAGCTACCTGGACCAGCACCCGCAAGCTGCAGCGGTAAGCTGCCTGGTGGAGGCATTCCCACCCGGGCAAGTACGCCAGGGCTTCCGCATCTACATCGACTGGCTCAATTCCCTGGTCAGCGATGAAGACATGCGCCGTGAAATATTCGTCGAAAGCCCTATGGCACACCCCAGCGTGACCTTCCGCAAGGCGTGGGTCGAGGAAGTGGGCGGCTACCAGGAGCGCGGCTGGGCGGAAGACTATGATCTATGGCTGCGATTGAATTCCGCTGGGGCGAGCTTCGCGAAATTGGAGCAGGTGCTGCTGCAGTGGCGGGAACGACCCGAGCGGCTGACGCGCACAGATGGGCGCTACTCGCTGGAGAACTTCCTGCGTGCCAAAGCATATTATCTGGCACAGGGACCGCTAAAAACACGGGACGCTGTGATCGTCTGGGGAGCAGGTATGATGGGACGCCGGTTGAGCAAACACCTGCTGAGACATGACCTCCCCCTGGCAGCGTTCATCGATGTCGACCCGGCGAAGATCGGGCGCACGCGCCGCGGCCGACCGATACTCGCCCCGGAGCAGCTCCCGGACCTGTGGAAGCAGTTCGACCGCCCGGCACTGTTAGCCGCGGTGGGGGCGCGCGGCGCACGCGGGCTGATCCGCCAGCACCTTGAGGGCTATGGGCTGCATGAGGGTACTGACTGGTGGGGCACAGCGTGAGCCAGATTATGGAGAGACTATGGACGTTGAAGAAATTTTCCAACCCGGTATGAGCATGGAAGAGACCTTCCCGGTCGAGGAGCAGCATACCGCCATGCATGTCGGCAGCGGCTCGCTGCGCGTGCTCGCCACGCCATGGATGATCGCATTCATGGAACGTGTCGCCCGCAAGTTCATGGGGGAGCACCTACCCCCGGGATATTCGAGCGTAGGCGTCCGCGTGGATGTCAGGCACCTGGCGCCCTCACCGGTGGGCAGCCGGGTGGCGGCGCGGGCAGAGATCATATCCGTGCAAGGTTACCGGGTGGACTTTCAAGTGGAAGCATGGGACGATACGGAGAAGATCGGGGACGGTCAGCACCAGCGAGTGGTGATCGAAGAGGCACGCTTCCTGCGCCGCGTTGCTGCCAAAGCCGGAGAGTCACAGGCGGGTGAATAGGCAGCCTGGACCGGGATTGTTTCCATGATCAAAGTCCTGTACGATGGCTGGTCGCTGCTCCGAGCACAAGACAGCCCTGAAGCGCTGCACCTGCTGGGCATACTCGGTGAGCGCCATCCGGAAGTACACCCGCTGGTCGCCTTACCGGGAGAGCCGCCGCCCTGGCTGCCGGAGGGCATCACATCATACGTAGAGCCTGCGGCAGATACGCAATCCGGCAGGCTGGCATGGGAACAGCGCAGCCTGCCGCGCATGGCCGGAAGACTTGGTGTCGACCTGCTGCACCTGACCACCAGCCACCCTCCGCTGCTGGGCGGCACCCCAGTCGTACTGAGCCCGGCAGATTACCCCACCGCCACACCCCCAGAGGGGATTACCGACCGCTTGCGCGAGGCGCTCTCCAGCGGAGGCATGGCGCGCCTGCGCGGCCTGCTCTGGCCTTCGGATCTGGAGGCGGTGCCACCCGGCGGGATAACAGCCCCATTGTACCTCCTGCCACCTGAGCCAATGACCCACGCTAGCCTGATTTCTGATGGTGTTCCCCCGCAGTTACAGGCGCTGGATCTTCCAGAGACATATACCCTGTATCACGGTCCGGGTGACATACAATCTCTGCGCAATCTTCTGGAAGCCTGGAGTTGGGCTGCTCACACGATCGGAGATTATTACCCTTTGCTGATCCTGGGACTCGATGGGCTTTCACGCCAGCATTTGCAAACCTTGCTGGCAGAATCGGGTCTCCAGGACACAGCCTACGCTCTGCCTGCCCTGGAACCGGCTCTGGTCCCCCACCTGTACCAGGGCTGCACGGCTGTATTCCATCCGGCACAGCTGTCAGCCTGGGGCACGAGCGCATGGCTTGCTCTCAGGATGGAGAAGCCATTGGTTGCCGCCGAAAGCGCGCTGGCAGACGCACTGGCGGGCGCGGGGGGTTATCTGCTGCCTGAGTGGGATAAACGCGCCCTGGGGGCTGCCTTGATTACTGTAATTGTAGAAGAGGGGGTCGCCGAATCGCTATCTCAGGCTGGCAAGCAGCGTGTGGCAGCATGGGACCAGCGCAATTTCCATCAGGCGCTCGCTGATGCTTACCAGACGATCCTGGAATGAGTAAGGATCGCCCAGCAAAGACTTGTCCTGAACGAAGTGAAGGAAAGCCGGGATCGCAAAGGCAGATCGAACTACTTGCCTCGCAGAAGACGAGTGCCAAAGACCGCCAGTCCTACACCTGCCAGCAGGAACAATCCGCCAACAATCCCAAATAAGACAGAGCGGCTGGTCCCACCGGCAGTATCCACTTCCGTCTCCGTCTCTGAGTTTATCTGAGCACCAAATCCCAGGTAGGTTTCATCACCTGCCTTGAGCGCCAGAACATAGCTGGTGGCTGTAGTAGGATTGTAGCCTTCCGGCACAGCCACAGTGATGCTGTAATCTCCCTCGGACAGATCCAGGAAGCAGATCGGTTCTATGCCCGTCTCAGTGGGAGCAGTCTCAGAGAATGATCCTGAGCGGTTGCTGACGCTGATAGCACCACCGGGAATAGAGGGCTCTTCTTCCTGGCGGATCGAATCTCCATTGCGATCGTTATACAGCAGCACACACAGGATCCCCGCCCCGGGTATGGGGGTGGGGGTTGGGAGTTCGATGGTCGAGGTTGGGCTCGGTCCGGGGGTAGGCGTTACCTGAGATGGTCCGCCCAAACCGAGCAGCAGCTCTTGACCGACGACGATATTGTCGCCAACCAGATTGTTCAGCCCGCGCAGCTCATCCAGCGGGACGCCGGCGATGAGCGAGATGCGCAGCAATGTATCCCCAGGCTGCACTTTGTACAGAATTCGACCATCGGAGCCGGGGGTCGGGGTAGGGAATGGGGTGTATTGGAGCAGAGGAGACGCCAGCGCAGGGCGCCGGAGACCCAGCAATATCAGCGCTAATACGAGCACAACGAAAACTGAAATTATCCTGTTTTTCTTCATCAGACACCGGTGCGATGCGATTATATCATTCCAGATTGATATGCAATCTGCTCTTCAATCCCCGCTGCAACCTATCAAGACCACCGTCCATCGAGCTGGACCTCAGCTTATGCGCCTTCTCAAGGCAACCAGAAAGGCCAGGGCGAGCAGATTGAGCAGAACTGCTGTCAATCCGCTGACCTGCATTGCTGGAAGCTGAATGAAAGACTGACCCTGCAGGTAAAGGAATGGCGCCAGCAGGGCTCCCAGGGCACGGCCGAGTGAGTGCCCTGCCACGTTGGCTGCCATCAATGTAGCCCGTGCTCCAGGCATGATCTCAGTCATCATAGAGATCGTGCTGACGATGGTAAATTCAAAACTGATATATAACAGAAAAAGCCCGGCCAGTGCTCCGGCAAACGATCTGCCCGCCAGCGGCAGGATGATCGCCGCAAGGCAGTTCACCAGCAGGCCAAGCCCGACTGCATTGGGCATTCCCAGGCGGTCGGTGAAACCAACCGACAGGGACTCCCCACCCATCTCGGACAACCCGATGAGAACCGCGGCTGCCCCTAGCGCTGCGATTTTCAATCCGAACGAATCCTCCAGCCACACTCCAAACACCAGGTTGATAACTTCATTGGAGGCGCTCATGAACAATCCCACCGACAGCCCCAACAGGGCTGGGGTGTAGGTGAGCACAGCGCGCAGGCTGGACCAAAACCTGGGACGCTCCTGCAGGGGAACGGTATCGTGAGGCAGCATCCAGACCAGCACGAGAAAAGATAACAAACCCAGGATACAGAGCAGTGGAAAAGGAGCCATCCAGCCGTGGCGAGCGATGAGAAAACCCATCAGCGGAATGCCGAGTATAAAACTGAGCGACCAACCGTATTCTGTTACTGCCACTGCCCGACCGCGCCGCTGGTAGGGGACGCGATCGCCCACGTAGGCCTGCATGGAGGGATCGAACACGTACTTGCCCAGCATGGTCAGCGCCAGGCATATCACGAACATGGTGTAAGTAGGCCAGACTACCACTAGCCCGGTTCCAAGGGTGAAGAGAGAAAGCCCCAGCAGCATACCTGCCTTGCGGCCGCGGCTGTCGGCAACGAAGGCCAGGAACGGGCCGATTGTTCCACCCAGGGAGCGTATGGTGACCGCCAGAGCCAACGAGGACAGGTCAACCCCCATACCACGACCGAACACCGCCAGGAATGGATACACCATGCGGTGCATGGTATTCAACACCACCCGGACGAGAGTAAAGATCAAGATATGGAAACGCAGCGATCTTTTGGGTTGGTTCAGTGCTTCAGTCAACTTGCCGCTCAAACCGGTATAACCACCTGGTCAACAGCCCGGCAGCCAGGAGAGTCAGCAGCAGCAGCATGGCGAAGAATAACTGGATGCGAGCAGCATCCGAATCCAGGATTGGCGAGGGCGGGTGCATCACATTTTCGGTATTCACCAGCGCCAGAACCAGCGCCATGAAATAGGCAACATTGGCAGCCGCAGCCCAAGTAGGTTCCTCGATCAATGCCACCCCGATCTGCAGAACCAGCCCTCCGATGGCAAACACCAGCGCAAACCGCCAGCGCGGCTCATCCAGGAACAGCCCGTTCCAATTGGTCTGCATCGCCCACATCGATAGGGGCAGATAGGTGATCCAGAAGATCAGCCCGCTGCGACCCAGGGCGCGCGACCAATGCTGAAGATTAACGCGCTGCAAGAGCAGACCGACCAGTCCCAGAAGTGCTGCCGCCAGGAAACAGGCAAGTGCAGCCCACACCCAGGCGCCGTGCAGATACACCACACGCACGTTTGTGCCCAGCGACCTCTCTGCCGGTCCCAGCAGGGTAAACCCCGCCACCACTGCCAGGGTCACGCCAAACCAGATTAAAGGGGATTTCTTCACAGGCTGGAATTGTACCCTACATCCAGAGCATTGCCTGGCAAGTTGTCTGTATAATTAATACCAGACAGATTTTTACCAACTGAGCTCATATCGAAAGTTGGGGTTATGGTTAGAAAACACTTTATACGGCACACTTGTATTGCCCTGCTGTGCATCACACTGTCATCGGCATGTATGCCATCAGCGCAGCAAATCGAGGTTGAAGCCACAGCCTCAGGCGTCACAGCCACTCAGATGGTCCCACCGACAGCTCAGCCGACTGGCACGCGTACTCCAACCGCAACCCCCCTACCAACCCAAAGCCCCGCACCGACCGTGACAGAAACGATAGCAGCTGGATTTGAGACGGCATTGGTAGTGCAGGTGCTGGACGGGGATACGATCGAGGTGCTGGTCGAGGGTGTGGCTCACCGCCTGCGATACATCGGCATCGATTCCCCGGAAGACGGGCAGCCATTTTCGGTCGAAGCGGAAGCGCTGAACCGCGAGCTGGTGGAAGGTAAGCAGGTGGTCCTTGAGAAGGATGTCTCTGAGACCGACCGCTACGACCGCCTGCTGCGCTACGTCTACCTGCTGGACGGCACCTTCGTCAACGCCGAACTGGTGCGCCTC
>JAQBDA010000033.1:0-12879 GCA_032124675.1 Chloroflexota bacterium | reverse complement strand
GTTAATTTGGGGGTTTTTGGGCGGGCTATCCCCCCCAAAACACCCCGTCATCTCACCAACTGCGTAGGTCCTAAAATTTTAACATAGAAAGGGATCGGCTTGAAAATCATCACCTGGAATGTCAACGGTCTGCGCGCAGCCATAAATAAGGGAATCCTGGAGTGGCTGGCCAGCCAGCAGGCGGATGTCATCTGCCTGCAAGAAATCAAGGCTCGCCCCGAACAGGTAACCGACGAACAATTATCTGCATTAGGCGGCTACCAGGCGGTCTGGAATTCTGCCCTGCGCCCGGGATACAGCGGCGTGCTCACATTCACGCGGGAACAGCCCATCGAGATACGCACCGGTTTAGGGCTGGAAGAATTCGACAGCGAGGGACGGCTGATCGCAACACGCTACCCGTCCTTCTGGTTGTACAATATCTATTTTCCGAACGGTCAGCGTGATCACAATCGGCTGGATTACAAGCTGAGTTTTTATGCTGAGCTGCTGGAACAATGCGACCGGATGCATGCGGAGGGGGAGAGAATTATACTTACAGGCGATTTCAATACCGCGCATAATGAGATCGATCTGCGCAATCCGAAACAGAACGTGAATACGTCTGGTTTTATGCCTGTCGAACGGGCCTGGGTCGACCGCTATCTAGAGCAGGGCTTTGCAGACGCCTATCGAGAGTTGTATCCGGAGCGTGTCCAGTACACGTGGTGGACGTATCGTCTGAATGCTCGCCAGCGTAATATCGGGTGGCGCCTGGATTACTATCTCGTATCAGAGAGTCTGATGACATCTGTTGTAGATGTCATCATCCATGACGATATTCTTGGATCAGACCACTGCCCGGTGACTTTGATAATCTGATGGTTATCTGGGGATCATGTCATTCGATGTGCAGAACGCATACCCAGCCCTCACCCTGAGCTTCAGCTCCATCTTGCAGTGGGAAATCCATCGAGCGTATATCGGTCCCTTGCCAGGGATAATCCTGGTTGAAACCATCCGAACGCACCTCAACCATTTGTGACCCGGACAAGGTAAGGGCTGCGTGTAGTATTCCTGCACCATTGGTATCGCTGCATTCACCGTCCAGAGTAGTGTCCAGATCCATATAAACCGTATAGGTCCCCCAATTTTCTGTCAGCGTTTCCTGGTAGTTTATAGGACCACTGCCGCTGATGGTGTAGGGTGGGGCGCTACCGGTCACAGAAAATGGTATGAAGCCGGCGGTTTTTGGAGTAAGCCCCACGGCATCAGCGGGTCCAACCAGGATTTGCAGCTCGATCTCTCCACTCAATCCCTCGCAGGGAGAAGGAGGTGGTGCTTGAGTAGGTTCCGGTTGGGACTGCGGTGCTTTTGTAGGTGTTGCAGTTGGAGTTGGGTTCGTCTGCAGCACCTGAGTAGATGTGCCAGAGCTGCAATTGGTCAGGAAATGCAATGTAATTGTTAGTGCCAAACACAATGGCAAGTGGGTTGCACGGTGAGTGTTCATGTAATTACCCCTCCATTTCGTGTTAACGTGAAAACAAAACCCCGCCCAATAAAGTATAGGGCGGGATAAACAAGATGTCAAATGTATTGGAAGAAATGGGTGAACGAAGCGGGAATCAACATTAAAATCAACCCCGCCAAAAGGGGAAAAATGTGACAAGATGAGCGTATCTCGAAGACAAAAGAAAGGAGATACGCGATGAAAAAAGAACGGAGATGGAAATCTGGCCTCGGGTTGCCTCCCGAGGCCAGACTATTTGAGCAAGCCCAAGGGGGTTGTAAGGACAGTCTCGAGCTGCTCATGGCCAGGCACGAAGGACTGGTCTGCTATGCGGTCAATCGCCAAAACCTGGGTGATCTGCCCGAAGAGGAAGCGGTCCAGGCCGGACGGATCGGGTTGTGGCGAGCGATTGCGGGCTTTGATCCACAGCGGGGCAACCAGTTTTCGACCTATGCCTACCCGGCAATTGTGCACCAAATCTGGGCAGCGGTCAAGGATCATTGCCAGGCCAATCAGCGAGCGCATGCCCTCCGGGAGTGGGGCGTGTTCTTCCGGCACTGGGAATCGGGACCTCAGCAGCGGGTGGCCGAACAGGAGGTGCGGACCTGTCTGCAGAAGATGGTGGGTCGTTTGCCGTGTCGGCTGCGCTGGGTGATCGAGGTACGCTACGAGCTGGGCGGACAATCGTGGCAGACGCTGACGGAGATGGGCCAGGTGGTAGGTCTCAGCGGGGAGCGAGTGCGGCAGCTGCAGGAGGAAGCGCTGGTCTGGCTGCGCCATCCAGCCCAAAGCCAGGAACTGCGCACCCTGCTGCGACGGCACAGCCAGCAGGAATACGCGTGGGCGGAAGAAGTAGCCCAGGCCTGGCTGCGCCGCCGGGGAGGGCGCCATGGCTAGACCGGAACAGACCCGTGCCCAAGACAAAGACTTTGTCCGCCATTGTAGCCTGGCAGCACTGCAGCAGCGTCTGCCCCTGGGCTGGCCTACTCCGGCCCACACGCCCGCCTCACCGAAGAAACGTTACCGCTCCCGGTATGTGTATCTGGGAGCAGAAGAGCTGGCTGATCTGACCGGGCCGGAGCAGGGGGAAGATTTCGACCTATTGCTGCGCCTGGTCGATTTTAGTGGGTTGCGCGATGTGCTGGCTGAGCGCCTGGGTTGGACCTCGGCTCAGGGTCAGGTGCCCTTTGACCCGGTCTCCCTATTCTTGCTGACGATGTGGCAGCTGAGCCGCAACTGGAGCCGGGCGGAGACGCTGCGCAACCTGGCCAAGCGGCGCTATGCCGATTATGCCCAACGCTTTGGTTTTCGGCCGGGGGTGTACCCGAGCGAAGGAGGTCTGCGCTACTTCCTGACCACGCTGGGTGAAAACAGCACCCGGTGCGGTGAAATGGTATCGGTGGAACAGGGCGAGAGGTGGATCGCCGTGGCCGTGCAGGAGCTCAATCAACTCCTGGCCCAGTCGGTCGCCCTGATCCGCGAGAGTGGTGTGCTGAGTGCAGGAGCCTGGCAGCAAGCCTTGCTCTGCCCCGACGGGCAGATCCACAATGCCGCCTCGCGGATGCGCTGCCAGCAAGTGAACCAGCGCTGTTATCAGCCTGCGCCGCGCCCCTGCCCGGCCCAGGAGAACGGGGGGCGCGGCTGTGCCTGTGACGAGCGCCGTTGTGCGCAATTGTGCCGCCGAGCCGCCCCGCTCGATCCGCAGGCGCGCTTCGTCTGGTACAGCGGCGACAATCAGCATGACGACCAGGAAGGCGAGGGGTTCTTCGGTTACCGCAGCCTGCCCCTGCAGTTGGCTGACCGCCAACGGCGTTTCAGCCTCACCCTGCTGGATGATGTGCTGCCAGCCAACCAGCGCGAAGAAGTGCCTGCGACGGCTTTGCTGCTGCAGCTGGGGGAGCATTATCCGGACCTGCAGGTCGACGCCGTGGCGGGCGATGCCGGGCTGGGCTATGCGGTTTTTCTGCACGCCATCTATGAGCACCTGCAGGCCCGCCGGGTGGTGGCTCTACGCAGTCACGACAGCGACAAGAACGCAGCGCAATGGCCCTTGCGCGGCTATGATCACTGTGGACGCCCCCTCTGCCCCTATGGCTACCGCCTGGTCAGCAATGGTTATGACCGCCAGCGCCAGCGCAGCAAATGGTTCTGCCAACAGGCTTGCTTGTATGGGGCTGAGCCCCAGGTTCTGCTCCCGGCGGTCGAGTATCCACCCCCAGACTGCCCCTATCAAGCTCCTACCCACCCGCATGGTCGCGTGATCAACCTGGGAGAGCGGTTTCCGGACGGTTCCATCCGTCTGGTCCGCGATCTCCCGGTGGGCAGTACCTCCTGGAAGGCTCTCTATCACCGGGCACGCAATGCGGTGGAAGCCCGCAACGCCACCTTCGAAGCGTGGGGCTTGAAGCGTTTGCCCGTCTATGGCTTGCCCAGGGGCACCGCCCTGCTCTTCCTGGCTGATGTGCTCAACAACCTCACCACCCTGGTTCGGCTGATCCGCGAAGCTACCCACGCAAACCAGGACCCCTGAGCGGAACCGCTCCCCAGGGCAGCTCCGCCGTCTGACCAGCTCTCGATCTGGCTCAGACCCTCCCGGCGCGCCTGCACCCCCTTTTTCCCTGTCTATGCCGCACTCTTCCTGGTGGATTGTTCCCCCAGGCCCGGGCTTTTGTTTATTTTTTGGCTGCACACCGCTTCGTTTTGGACACCATTTTGGCCCCCTTTTTGACCATCAACCCCGCTTAGGATCGTTTTTTCGCTTTTTTCTCTATCTCCCGCTTCGTTCACCCAAGAAATGGGAAAATGGTTTCGTTTATCTATGGATTTATTGGCAATACATCTGTCTCAACAAATACATTGTGCGCAGCATGCCTGTCTTGGATAGTAGTCGATAACGCCCCCACGACGGTCGTATTCAAAGTGGCAGCAGTCCAGAAGGGATTGTTTTAACATACTCCGGCCGCGCTGGATCCGCGATTTGGCACCGCTAAGTGTCAGCCCAAGCTGGTCAGCGACCACCGCCTGTTTCTCACGCTTGATCTCACTCATGATCAAGGGTTGGCGGTATATTTCTGGCAGGGCAGCGATCATGTCGTATAAACCAACGGAGAGCTGGGCGATGGCATCTTGCTCGTCATTCTCATCCCTCTGCTCAGGCAAGATTTCTGGCAGATCGACCAGAGGATCGTTTTTCCGGTAGTAATCGGTGATTGTATTGCGGGCGATCTGATAGACCCAGGCGGCGAGGCGATCTTCATCCCTTAGTGTGTTTATCCGGGAATGTATCTTCAAGAATACATCCTGCAGCAAGTCCTCGGCATCCTGTCTGTTGGCTACACGTCGATATATGAATTGTTGCAGGTCCACGCTGAACCGCTCCCAGACATCCACTGTGATCATACTTTCTCCGCTTCGAAGGTCATGCTGGCGTAGGAAAAACCTTTATTTCTGTCTGCATCATATTCGACGAACTGCCGGACATAGATATTGCTGAAGCCGGCATCTTCTACCAGCTTCAAGTATTCATCTTTGTCCATCGCTCCGGCCACGCAGCCAGCCCACATGGACATATCCTTGCGGATATTCTCAGGTACAGTCCCGGTAGTCACGATATCGGAAACTGACATCCTTCCCCCAGTTTTCAAGACCCGGTAAATCTCATCGAAGACGCGCTTTTTATCAGGAACCAGGTTGATTACGCAGTTCGATAGCACTGTATCGACGCTGGCATCATCAACGGGGAGGTTCTCAATTTCCCCCAGGCGGAAATCTACATTATTGTAGCCCCCTTTCTCAGCATTCGCCCGTGCCCGTGCGATCATTTCTGGTGTCATATCAACGCCGATTACAAAACCCTCCTGACCCACGGCATTCGCTGAACGGAAGACATCTACACCTGCTCCGCTTCCCAGGTCAAGAACAGTATCACCGGTTTTAATCCCGGCATATTCCGTGGGCAATCCACAACCTAAACCAAGATCGGCATCGGCGATCAGGCTGTCTTCGGTCAAAGTGATCAGGTCGCTCGGATTGCAGCACGCGCTGTCGCTCGCACAGCAGCTCTGCCCGCTCACAGCGATGTCAGCATAGTATTTTTGGACTTCTTGCTTGATGATTGTGTCATCCATGTTCATTCGTCTCCATTGTCTGTGTAATGGTTAGTATTGTATAAAATCACAGACGGAGTTATGTCGAAAAAGATGCAAATTTGTTCTGCGTCTTTCCTTTGCACGACTACGTCTTATATACTGATTGCAACCAATCCTCAAAGAAGTGACTGATGTTGATCCATCCAGACATCTTATATCATATAGCCAAGGATAAACAGATGGAATTGATCAAGACGGCTGAATATTCGCGACTGTCTAAATCCAAGATTATGGGGATGTCTCATACTCGCACATTTATTACCAGACCGATATGCTGGCTATCATGGATTGTAACCACATTATCTCATAAATCTGGCATGTCCAGAATACCTGCACCCACATGCCAGCTGAGTACCTGTGCGGATATCTGTGATTAGCTCTTGTTGAAAATCTGGTACTGATAGGTTTCACCTTCTCTGATTGTTGCGAATAAATTTCAAGGCGCTTTTCGATCATCAGATGGCGCAAGTTTGCTATCATAATGATTGAATTGTGCTATGATTAGGTTTAATATTGG
This sequence comes from Chloroflexota bacterium, assembly GCA_032124675.1. Taxonomy (GTDB): domain Bacteria; phylum Chloroflexota; class Anaerolineae; order Anaerolineales; family UBA4823; genus JAQBDA01. The sequence continues at coordinate 6,725 of JAQBDA010000033.1, read as the reverse complement.
GTGAGGTAGCTGAGGTTGTATAAGAGGGGAATATCGCTGATTACTCAGAATGGTAGGCTACCAATTGACAAACTATATAGATTAAGTCAAAATAATATATTGCATGGATTAATAGCGGATCTAATTTTAGTCGTTAAATAATGGGGAGTAGAGGATGGTATCGGAAGAGCAACATATGGGTGGATCACCGTCACTGCTGCGTTCTCCCGACAGCCCTTCAAAAACTGAAAGTGCCGCGGATGGATTCTTACGCATACAGGGACAATTTTCGCCACGACGCGTCCTGGTAATTACGATTGGAGGTATCGTCCTGGCGGAAGTGATAGCCATGTTAATTGTGTATTATTTCCGAGACTGGCCTTACACACAACAGGTCGTTTTAGATACAGTCATAATGACGGTTATCATTTTCCCAATTCTGTATTACTTATCCTTCAGACCCTTGCTCCTCCATATTAATCAAAGATGGCGGGCGGAAAATGCGTTACAAGAAAGTGAGGCGAAATTCCGCACATTCGCTGATTGGACATATGACTGGGAAGAGTGGCTTGATCCGAAGGGTGAGATTATATATACTTCACCTTCGTGCGAGCGCATTACAGGTTACACCCCAGCGGAATTAATTGCCGATTCCAATCTGCTGGTTCGAATGATCCACCCAGATGAGATAAATACATTCAAAGAGCACACCCAAATCATCCATGAGGAGACTGCTGGTCCCACAACGCTTGAATATCGCCTGATCGCTCGTGATGGTGGTGAACATTGGATCGAGCATATCTGCCGGCCAGTTTTTGGACCACAAGGTCGTTACCTCGGACGGCGGGTCAACAACCGAGATGTTACGCAACGCAAGCTGTACGAAAAGAGGATCTTTGAGCAATCTCAGAAGGAGAAAATCCTGACCCAAACCATACAAACTATCCAGAGTGGAATTGCACGCGACTTGCACGATACTCTAGGTCAGAATATAAGCTATTTGAGTATGAGTCTGGAGTATTTGTCCGAATCGGGATGGAGCGAGTCAGCGGTAAACAAAGACCAGGTTCAAAATATGACCAGAGTGGCCAATGAATCGTATGAGTTGATCCGAGCCATGCTGGCGATCCTCCAGACAGGAAATACTGCCGATCCTCTTATCCTGTTCACGAATTATGCAGAGCAAATTGCATTGCGATCCATGTTTCAGATTGATATAACCAACCACGGACCTACCAATCAGTTATCGCCTCATCAGATCCGCCAGCTGTTCTATATATTTCGGGAAGCTCTAAGCAATATAGAGAAGTATTCCGGTGCAACCCACGTTTCAGGCGAGTTTTTATGGGATGAGCAATCTCTAACATTGGTCGTCTCCGACAACGGCTGTGGTTTCGACCCGGCTGCAGTTCAAGCAAAGGACCACTACGGATTAAAATTCATGAGGGAAAGAGTGGAATTGATGAATGGTTCGTTCTTACTCCAATCTGAACCCGGTAAAGGAACTACGATCAGAGTAGTAGCTCCAATTGAGAATTTTCCGTCCTCCTGATGTAAATAGGTATGTTTAACTACGAGATGGTTGTGAAACGATGAGATTAATTATTGTCGATGATCACAATCTCTTCCGAGAAGGATTAGCAGCAATAATCCAGCAGGAAGCCGATATTGAGGTTGTCGGCCTGGTGGGATCCGTCCGTGATGCTGTGGATGCAGTAGCCACCATGCGGCCTGATATCGTGCTGATGGATTTCAGTCTGCCGGATGGGACCGGGGTCGAAGCTACACGTAAGATTATCCAGGATAATCCGAATTGTAAAGTCGTGTTCATGACGATTTCAGACAGAAATGAAGACTTGCTGGCAGCTGTCCGCAGTGGTGCGGTAGGCTATCTCACGAAGAATATGGCTCCTTCCAAGCTTGTCGCAGCCTTGAGATCTGTCCAGCGCGGAGAAAGCGCATTATCCAGATCGATGACACTGCGCGTGATGGAAGAACTTACACGGACTAAGGAAGATGAACCGGCGATTGACCCGGCTCTCGGATATTTGACACCACGGGAAATTGATGTGTTAGTAGAGATTGTTGCCGGAAAAAGCAATCGAGAAATATCAAACCAGCTCTTTATTTCAGAAAATACAGTTAAGTACCATGTACATTCTATCCTCGGTAAATTGAAGCTTAAGGATCGTAAAGAAGCTGCGAAATTTGCCAGAAAACATGGGATAAGTGATATGTATCGCTGAGTATGATAGCACGGAGTAAACTTCAAATCACCCTGTTGTGAGTTAAATAGGGATTAAGAAAGTATTAATCAGGGATTAAGTGATTAATATAAAAACCACCGTTAGGGTGGTCTTTATTTTAATCCCCAATGGTTGATATCGATGGATGGTTTTAAGACCCAAATTGCGCTATCCTACGATTGTCGGTAGCTGTTCAGAATGATAGATGGGAGCGAGGGGTAGCCTTGGTTATATTCCACTATCCGGAGATCAAATTCGATGACACAACCAAAATTGATCGTGGTCTGGGGAGGCGAGGATATCTTAAGTTCATCTATCGAGCTCTTTTTGGCAGCCAAAAAAGATTGGAAAGTTGTCCGTATTGTTGATACTGAGGATCTCCTTGCGTTTAAGCTGGCTATCGAGAGGACACAGCCAGACATCGTAATCATCCAAAAAGGAGACGGTATTCGAGAAGCTAATCTACCGCTGCAATTGTTACTCAATAATACATCCCGTAAAGTGATTATGATCAGTATGCAGAACAATTCTCTAGAAGTATTCAGCAGACACAATATGCTGGTTAGACAATCATCGGACTTGATTGCTGTGATTGAAAATATGCCGGATATTTAACCAAAAAACAAAGGAGGAGGTCTCCATGGTCTGAAACACAGATCTAATGTCATTTTCGTACAAGCCTGCATCAGGAATACCCTGACAATACACGTTGGAGGATTATGATGAACAACCGCAAATTGCTGTACATTATTTTTTCGATATTGGTCGTTACGTCTTTGCTTATCGGTGCCACCGGTGTCGTTGGTGCTAAACCGCCCGAGCCACCTCCTGGAAAAGCTAAAGGCAATGGCAATGGAAATGCCAATAAGCCTACTAATGCTGACAGGCAAGCTGCGGCAGCTGAAGCGCTCCAGCAGGGTGCCCTGAACCCTCTGATGATCGACGCACAGCTGGCGGCAGCAGCGTTAGCTCCTGGAGCCGTACCGCACTACTTCAGCCACCCGAACTACGCCAACAGCCCGCTGCCGGAGGTCACTGGGGCAGTTATCTCGGTTGGCAACCCGCTGGTCGATCGCGCCTACGCGTCAGATTTCCCCGTCGGTGTGGGTGCGCTGGCACCGGTGTTGGTCGTGGTGCCAGCAGCTCTACCTGATGGGATGTTGCAATCGTTCCAAACCTGGAACCAGGCGACACCGGGCGCAAGCACGTTCCCATCGGCTGGGAATGTGTTCCACGCTTACGTGCTGCGGCCAACCGGTCTACCGAATGAATACACGGTGGTGTTCGACAGCGGTCAGCTCACCGTACCGGCGCTAACCGACCCGGCTGTCAGTGAGATTGCCACGTTCACAGTGGCAAACCTGGCGGTCCAGGCGGGCGACGTGCTCGCCTTCTACGGTCAGGGCATCCCCGTTGACACGGGGGCTGGAGCAGATATCCTCAGCTATCCAGCCCCGGTTGCGCCTCTTCAGAACAACACTCTCACCCTTGGCAGTGCTGAGTTCCCCATCTTCCCCCAGGCGCGCACCTACTCCTTCGGAGCCCAGGTGCTCGATCTCTCGGGACAGAACACTGTGCTCACCGGTGGGATGAAGAAGTTCGTGGATGGCTTGCCCGGTCTGGGTGCAGGAGCGGCAAATAACCTGGGACAGTATATCCCTGTCGCCGTCCCTGACACGACCACCTATCCTGACTCGGACTACTATATCATCGAGTTGGGAGAGTATACCGAGCAGATGCACTCGGACTTGCCTCCGACTACGCTGCGCGGCTACCGCCAGGAAGGTGGCGAGTTCCACTACTTAGGCCCGGCAATCGTTGCTCAAATGGACCGCCCGGTGCGTATCCTGTTCCGCAACCTGCTGCCGACCGGCATGGGTGGCAACCTGTTCATCCCGGTCGACACGACGGTGATGGGCTCGGGCATGACCGCTGATGGTCACGACTGGATGATGATGAATCCGGATCTGGTCGACCCGCAGAATCCGATGTGCAGCGGTGTTGACAAAGCCATGATGGTCGCGCAAGGCTTGTGCTATGCCGACAACCGTGCCACACTGCACCTGCACGGCGGCATCTCCCCGTGGATCAGCGACGGCACGCCCCACCAGTGGATCACTCCCGCTGGTGAGAACACCGCTTACCCGCAGGGCGTCAGCGTGCGTCCAGTGCCTGATATGGGTGACAGCGGCGATCCGGCTGACGGTGTGATGACCTTCTATTACACCAACCAGCAGAGCGCCAGGCTGATGTTCTACCACGACCATGCCTGGGGCATCACCCGCCTGAACGTGTATGCCGGCGAGGCCGCGCCTTACATCATTACCGATGCTACGGAGGCAGCGCTGGTCAGCGCTGGAATCATCCCCGAAGCAGTCGACACTATCCCGCTGGTCGTCCAGGACAAGACTTTCGTTCCCAACGATGCACAGCTAGCCCTGCAGGACGAGACCTGGGATACCGCTCGCTGGGGCGGCGAGGGCAGCCTATGGGTGCCGCACGTCTACTCGCCGGCGCAGAACCCAGGCAACGCCTCCGGCGTCAACGAGTATGGGCGCTGGGCTTACGGTCCCTGGTTCTGGCCGCCCACTAACAACATCGATTACGGCCCGATTGGCAACCCATACCACGACCCGGCCTGCGATCCCGATGCAGGTTGGTGTGAGCCTGAGCTGATGCCCGGCGTGCCTTACCTGTCTATGGGCATGGAGTCCTTCAACGATACGCCAGTGGTCAACGGCACCGCCTATCCGACCCTGACCGTGGACCCGAAGCCCTATCGCTTCCGCATACTGAATGCGGCAAACGATCGATTCTTCAACTTTTCGCTGTACCAAGCGATCGATGCTAACGGCGTGATCTGTGACGCCAACAACCTCAACCCGGCGCCTGAATCTACCGGTGTAGCCTGCACCGAAGTCTTCCTGAACCCTGACGAGGTGGCGGCTGCGTTGACAGACGGGACCGTCTTCCCCACCCCGATGGCAGGGACCGAAGGACCACCCTGGATCGCTATCGGCACCGAGGGTGGCTTCCTGCCATCTCCGGTAGTCATCCCGGCTCACCCCACCACCTGGGTCAACGACCCGACGGTGTTCAACGCCGGCAACGTCGACCAGCACTCGCTGCAGACCGCCCCGGCTGAGCGTCATGACGTGATCGTGGACTTCTCGCAGTTCGCCGGTCAGACGCTGATCCTGTACAATGACTCCCCGGCGGCCTTCCCGGCGCGCGACCCGCGCTACGATTACTACACCGGTAACGGGGACTACCGTGACACTGGCGGTGCGTCCTCGACACTGCCCGGCTACGGCCCCAACATCCGCACGATCATGCAGATCAAGGTGAATGGCGGCACGGGCACGAGCTTCGACATGGTCGCATTGCAGGACGCCTTCAAGCCCACCAGTCAGGGAGGACTAGGCGTGTTCCAAGATGGCCAGAACCCGATCCTCGTCGGGCAGAGTGAATACAATCAGGCTTTGGGCACCTCTTTCACTGGCAGCGAAGGCCTGGTACAGATCTACGAAACCTCGATCAATTTCCGCAACGAGTCGAACGTACCGCTAAGCATTAACCTCAAGCCCAAGATGATCCAGGATGAGATGGGCGAGGCCTTCGAGCTGGAGTACGGGCGCATGAGCGGCTTCCTGGGGGTGGAGACACCTAACGCCCAGGCTGGCTTGCAGAACATGATCCTGCACCCGTATACCTATCCGCCGGACGAGATCATCGATGGCGTCGAGCTGCCGCCTGGTGTGGATGTTGAGCCCCTGGCTGTGGCCGACGACGGCACCCAGATCTGGAAGATCACCCACAACGGGGTGGATACGCACCCCATCCACTGGCACCTGTACGACGTGCAGTTGATCAACCGTGTCGGTTGGGATGGCATCATCCGCAAACCTGATCCCAACGAGCTAGGCTGGAAAGACACTGTACGTGTCAGCCCGTTGGAGGATACGATCGTCGCTTTGCGGCCGATCATCCCGCAGCTACCGGCTGCTTGGGGCGGCTTGCCGAACAGCATCCGCCTGCTAGACCCATCGATGCACGAGGGAGAGTACCTGCACGGCGCCAACACCACGCAGCGCGAGGCGATGGGGCTGCCGCTGCTGGCTTTCAACCCCGACGGCGAGCCTGTCGACATCGTCAACCACTTCGTCAACTTCGGCTGGGAGTACGTCTTCCACTGTCATATCCTCAGTCACGAAGAGATGGACATGATGCACGCCCAGGTGGTTGGCGTTGCCCCAGTGGCTCCGACATTCCTGGATGCAGTTCGCAGCGGGAACGGGCAGAATCAGCAGTACCTCGTGAGCTGGACCGACAACTCCAAGAACGAGACCGCCTTCGTCATCGAACGACGGGTGGCTGGTTCGGCCGATGCCTGGAGCGCTATCGTTACGGTTCCTTCAGACAGCCTGACCGTGGGTCCGGGTACGGGCCCGAGGCAGTACGTCGACATGCTGGGAAGAGATGGGACACTGTACGAGTACC
>JAQBDA010000032.1:0-3023 GCA_032124675.1 Chloroflexota bacterium | reverse complement strand
ATGCCGCTGGTGCTGTTCGGGTTCAGCGATGGATTTGGCTCCGTGACTGGGACTGTTTTCGATGCGACCAGCATCACCCGGGAGCCTTTGAGCGATGTCTCCGTATGCTTCCAGGGGAAGTGCGACCAATCGGATACCTCTGGGAGCTACCTGATAGAGAACGTACCGGATGGCTACCATTACCTCAGCGCCAAACGCCTCGACTTCTACGATATGGTAGAAGATGTTTTGGTCGAACCGAATCAGACGGCTGAGCAGGACTTCGCCATGACGCCCCTCTCTGAGATCACGGATGTCTATATGCGTGTCTTGCTTACCTGGAGTGAGACGGAGACCTGGCCTCCAGATGGCATACGCAATGATTTGGACGCGCATATGTGGCTGGAAGCACCCACTCCGCCAACGCATATCGATTTTGTCGAACGTGGGGATTGCACGACTTTTCCCAATACTTGTCTGGAGGTCGACTACCAGAAAGGCTATGGACCAGAGACCCTTGCTGTGCGTAATCTCGAGAGCACAGTGTATTATTATGGGGTATTGAATTATTACGCTGGTTATCCTGGTGTTCCGGAAATTACCCAATCACAAGCAAAAATCAGGTTGTACCAGGAAGACGGTAATATTTTAGAATATTCTGTCCCCACCATCGGGGTGGGAGATTTTTGGTATGTGTTTAAATTGATCTCAGATGGCAGCACTGCATCTGTGCTCGAAATGAACTGTATCACCTCTTACACCGGGGACCCGCCTGAATGTGGAACGCAAATCATTCTGGAAAAGCCAAACATCCTGCGACCGATCAAGTGAATATTAGCCAGCCGAGAGGCTGGCATTTTCGTTATCAAGAGAAGTGTTACGAGATTGAAGATGCCGTTGCCCAGTCTCTCAATCAATTCTCTAGGGCAACCCCGACATCTTCATCAACCTCTAGGCTTATAAGCAAGAAGGACAACGTCCAGTGACTCTTCCAGGTTCCTGAGCTGGTTGATCTGTTCGCTGCTCAGTTCAGCCAGAGGGTGATGCGGCTCTAGCGCCAGGATTAAGGTTCCATAGGCTTCCTCCATCTGGCGTAATCTCTTCAGGCTGGTCTCATCGAGATTGGCGATTTTCATGCGGCTTGTGGTCATGGCAAACTCCATCTGGAATCAGAATAATTGGATAATCTGAATGATATCATACACAGGGATACACTAAGATTGAGAATATGTGTAAAATTGCACATACCATTATATCTGTCCATTCGCTGAAAATATTTTGACATTCCTCAATTATCGGCCAGGCGAGTGTAGACATATGCAGACAGGCCGAGTAACTCCAGGATGCGGATTTGCACTGCCGTCAGCGCCGGCAGATGGCGGATGGTTTGGCCGGGTAACTGCACAATGGTCAGGGTGATGTTGTCGAACATCTTCAACAGCCTTTCCGTGGTCGGGTTGTCGATGCCCTTTTTGGGGTTGTTGGCGATCAAACCGGCCAATTTCTCCTGGATTTGCTTGAGTTTGCGCCGGACGACAAACTCGATCAGGGTCAAGAAACGAACCGCCAGGCTCAGCAGGTTGGTCAAACCGACGACCTGGTCATCGCGTTTGACAAAGAGCGGGCTGAGCGAAAGCGGCACACCTTTCAAACGATGAAAACCACGCTCGATCAGCCATTCATCCCGGTAAGTCAGGACCGCCTGCTCCAGGCTCAATTGTTGGGTCGGAGCATCGGTTGCATATGCCCGCCAGCCAAAGGTTTTTTGCAAGGCGGCGCTGGCTTCTTCCTGGCGGGTAATGGTCGTCATCTGGTAACGAACGGTGACCATTTCCTGTTGGGGCCGCTCCGGGCTGCCGCGACCGCGGCCCACATACTTCTTGCTCCGTTTTTCCTGGCGCTCATAGGAGTAGTTCAGCAGCCCTGCCACTTCATGCGCCTTCAAGATCGCTTCAGCCGCAGCCACCAATTCGGTTTCACCCTGAACCTGACGTTTTCCACGCCCGGGTGCCGGGGTCAGGGCCAGCAATGCTTCACTCGCACGCTGCAGGCGGCCTTCCAGGCCTTGTTGCTGCACTTTCCGGTAGCTCTCCGACTGCATCACCAGCACCCGCTCCGTCCATTCCCGGATTTCTCCATCGATTTCGGCTTGTACCAAGCGTTCGAATTCATAGCCTTTCGCCAGCAGTTTGCGTTCGCCTTTGTCATTCTCGACATAGATTTCCTGCAAATCACACTTGCCGGTATTGGCGGCCTCGACCCACCCCGACATCTCCTCTGCCGTGCTTCCCGTTTGCGCCAGCGGACACAGGTAATGCTGATCGAGAGTGTGGATGTGTGCCCGGATGGACAGGGCACTCATCTTGCTGTCTCCGACGAACAGCAGCCCAACTTCCTCAATGATTTGCAGCACTCGATCGACCGCCGGAACGTACAGCGGATCATCCGCCTGGTTGCCTGCCACCACTTCCGTTACCAGCGGAAGCCCCAAGGGGTCCAGCGCCGCCATCATTACCTTGACCTGTGCCAGGCTGGGGTCATCTTTGCTGTGCCCATACTGGAACAACGTCTCTTCTCCGCTGGCATGATACCCAGAGACCGTGGTCGCATCCAGCCGCACCCGCTCAGGCGTCAATGCATACACCCGCAGGATGCTGCGCCCAAGCTCCGTCTCGATCGCCCGCCAAGTTTCAGGCTTGCTCAACCGTCGCAGCAAGAGCGTCAAACGATCATCAGTGAAATCCATCTCCGTCACTTGCATCCCGGTGATCCGCTCGATCGTCTCATGCGCCTGTCTCACCCAGGCCTGCACCGGCTGCTTGCGAGGATTGCTCTGGCTCAATATGTGCGCCAACCAGATCGTCGCGATCCAGCCCCAACTCAGGCCTTGGTGCAGTCCGTGTCGAACCAGGTGATTGTCAATGATCGCAGGCAAACCCAGCCGCTACATCACTCCCAGCAAAAGCGGGAAATCGTCAATTCGTTCTGTGGTAATGTTCATCTCAGGGTTCATCCCCTGAGTTTATCTGCTAATTCGCGATTTC
>JAQBDA010000031.1:0-19314 GCA_032124675.1 Chloroflexota bacterium | reverse complement strand
GTGATCTCATTTGTTTTTTTGGTGGTATTTGCTATACAGATCTTGCGCCCGTCTGAGAAACTTTATACCCGCCAGAACTTGCCTCTTGCAAGCGCTATGCTGGCTTTGTTCGTCTTGATGATTATCATCACCAACCTGGCTCACCCCAGTGATGCAGAACATTGGATCGCTCATGCCGATGTGCTGGCTCGCTACATGCTCGCTATCCCCGGTGCCGCGCTGGCGGCACTAGCGCTCAGCCGGCAGGCTCGCCAGGCATATCGGGAGGATCGTGTCAGTCTGGGGCGGAGCCTGCGGCTGGCAGCCGTTGGGTTCGCCTTCTATGGGGTGGCTCAAGTTGTCGTCAGGCCCCTGGATTTATTTCCAGCCCAATATCTGAACACCGCTGTTTTCTACGAGTTCACTGGTTTTCCGGTGCAGGCGGTGCGGGCGGGAATGGCTTTGCTGATTACGGTGGGCCTGGTACGAGCCTCCCAGATCGTCGAAGATGAGCGCCAGCGCCAGCTAGAGGTAGCCCAGCAGGCTCGCCTGGATGCCCTTGCTCGGACCCAGCGCGAGTTGGCAGAGAAAGAGGAGCTGCGCCGCCAGCTCTTGCTGCATACGGTGAATGCCCAGGAGGAAGAGAGAGCCCGGATTGCGCGCGAGCTGCATGATGAAACTGCCCAGTTCTTGACCGCTCTGAGCCTCAATCTGGCGACGCTGCGCAGCACGCAGCCGCAGACTCCCCAGGTAAATGAGCTGTTGGATCGCCTGCAGTCGCTCGGTCGGCAGATGTCGCAGGGCATTTCCAGGATGGTGCGTGATCTGCGCCCGGCTCAACTGGATGATCTCGGTCTGGAAGCAGCCCTGTCGTCGCTGGTCGATGAGGAGAGGCGTCATTCCGGGCTGGACATCTCCGTGGAGGTGAGTGGCTCCCAGCGCAGGTTGGACCCATTGGTCGAGACGGTGCTCTTCCGCGTGGCTCAGGAAGCCCTGACCAATATCATCCGCCACGCCGATACGGATAAATCCCGCTTACAACTGGAATACCGTCCGGTTGAGGTAATCCTGTGCGTGCAGGACTGGGGTGCTGGCTATGATTTGCACCAGGCCAGCTCCCTGCCCGGCTGGGGTATAGCCGGGATGAGGGAGCGCGTGGAGTCGATCGGTGGGCAGCTTCGCCTGCAGTCAGCCCCGGGAAAAGGCACCCTGGTTGAGGCAGCAATCCCGCTGGCAGAGAAAATCACATCCGATTCGGAGGGGTGAATGATGAAACAGATCCGCTTGATGCTGGTTGATGATCATGAGGTCGTACGCACCGGCTTGAAGACCTTCCTGGATCGTCAGGAAGGCATACAGGTTGTCGCAGAAGCCGGAAGCGGCAGCGAGGCTCTGGAGATGGCAGCCAGCGACTGTCTGGATGTGGTAGTGATGGATATCACCATGCCGGAGATGGATGGCCTGGAGGCCACCCGCAGACTGAAGGAGCTGTGCCCGCAGACACAGGTGCTGGCGCTCACCATCCACGAGGATAAACAGTACCTGTTCGAGATGATGGCAGCCGGTGCTTCGGGCTACCTGACCAAACAGTCCGCCGCTGAAGACCTGGTGATAGCCGTACATGCTGTTGCGGATGGGAGCATCTATCTGCAGCCGGCGCTGGCGCGCTGGCTGCTGGAGGATTACCGGCGTCTGTTAGAGCAGCAGCCGGTTAGCGCCGCCGCTCCGGGCAAGGAGCAGCCCGGCGGGAAGGATCTATCGGTGCTCAGCAAGCGTGAGAGGCAGGTCCTCGAGCTGGTAGCGGAAGGTTACAGCAACAGACAGATCGGCGAAAAGCTGCAGATCAGCCCGAAGACAGCCGCCCGCCACCGCGAGCGGATCATGAACAAACTGGATATGCATTCATCGACCGAGCTGGTAAAGTTTGCCATCCGGATGGGCTTGATCCGCGCCTGAGGGAAGCTCTCATAATGCTTTTCAGGATGTCTCAGCGATCATTAATCTTCATGTGTCACAATCTACGTTAGACTTAAAGGTCGAACGCGAATCAATATAACCAGCATCGTTTCACGGGAGAGATATTGTTTATGGAACAATCCGTAACCTCAACTACCCAGACCGGGTCGGCTGGCAGAGCGAAGTTTATCATTGGCGGCCTGCTGATCATCGCCGCAGTAATCTACTTGATCGTCTCCTCCACGCAAGCCAGTGCCCAGTATTTCCTCACCGTCGATGAGTTGAACGCCAAGGGCAGCAGCGTGGCGGGTCGTGATCTGCGAGTGTCAGGCGCTGTCATCGGTGATACGATCCAGTACGACCCTCAAACCCTCACCCTGGCCTTCACCATCGCCCATGTTCCGGGAGACAACAAGGATATCGAAGATGGGGGCGGTCTGGCGGCAGTGCTCCACGAGGCGGTTGTCGACCCAACCCGAGAGCAGCTGCAGGTGGTCTATATCGGCGTGAAACCGGACCTGCTGCGCCATGAAGCCCAGGCGATTATGACCGGTCAGGTCGACGCCAATGGAGTCTTCCACGCCGACGAGCTGCTACTCAAATGTCCGACGAAATACGAAGATGCAGTCCCAGAACAATCGGAAGGATGAGCCTCTCCTGTCCAGCCCGGTTGAACCTTATCGGTATTGATTTATATTCCGTATTGCCCACCGCCCAGCCGGCGGAATGCGATACGGAATATGCTGTCTGATAGAGTGGAACAACTATGATTGCTAATCTTGGTTACGGTGCTCTGGTCATCACCCTGCTGGTCGCTATCTATGGTGTCATTGCCGCTTTTTACGGGGCGCGCAAAAACTCGCATGCCTGGGTGGACAGCGCCCGCAATGCGATGCTGCTTACATTCCCCCTGCTGACGCTTTCGGCATTGAGCATCATTATCCTGCTGGTGAACGGCAATTACGAGGTCGAATTCGTGGCTTCGGTGACCAGCAACAGCATGCCCACTTATCTCAAGGTCACCGCCTTGTGGGGCGGGCAAGCGGGCTCACTGGTGTTCTGGACCTGGCTGATGTCCGCTTTTGCCTCCGCGGTCACCCTGCGGAAATGGGACCGCGACCGGGAGTTCCTGCCGTGGGTGATTGTTGTTGCCCTGGTCACGCTGGGCTTCTTCCTGATAATGATCATCTTCTTCGAGAATCCGTTCGCCCGCATCTGGCGCGTGCCGCTGGGTACACCGGTGGTTGCCATGTTCCCGCCGGCGGGCGCCGAGCTGTTGGTGCAGCCAGATGGCCGCGGCCTGAACCCCCTACTCCGCCATCCGGGGATGATCATCCACCCACCCATGCTGTACCTGGGTTTCGTCTCGTTTGTGATCCCCTTTGCGTTTGCTTTTGCTGCGCTGGTCACTGGTCGTACGGATGACCGCTGGATCCGCCTCACCCGCCGCTGGACACTGGTTGCCTGGCTGTTCCTCTCTCTGGGTTTGATCCTGGGTGGTCGCTGGGCGTACGATGTGCTGGGCTGGGGCGGCTATTGGGGCTGGGACCCGGTGGAGATCGCTGCTTTCATGCCCTGGCTGGCAGGAACGGCTTTCTTGCACTCGGTCATGATCCAGGAAAAGCGCGGCATGCTCAAGCATTGGAACATGGTGCTGATCATCCTGACCTACGACCTGGTCATCTTCGGCACATTCTTGACCCGTTCGGGGGTGCTGTCCTCCGTGCACGCCTTCGCCCAGAGCGCCATCGGCCCGCTGTTCTTCGCCTTCATCGGGCTGACTTTTGTCACCTCGGTATCCCTGCTGCTGTACCGCTGGAACAGTCTGAAATCGGAAGCCCATATGACCTCCCTGTTCTCGCGCGAGGCGCTGTTCTTGCTGAACAACCTGCTGTTCATGGGGATTCTGGTGGTATGTTTCTGGGGCGTGATCTTCCCCCTGATCTCGGAGCTGGTCACCGGGCAGAAAGTCACCGTCGGCCCTCCGTTCTACGAAAGGGCTACTGCGCCGCTGTTCGGCGGCCTGCTGCTGCTGATGGGGGTTGCCCCGCTGGCAGCCTGGCGGCATTCGACTGCCAAGACCCTTGGCAGAGCGATGTGGAAGCCCTTCCTGGCGTCGCTGGTTGTGCCGGCTTGGGCACTGGTCGCCGGGATCCGCCACCCGGCCGCCCTGCTCGGTTTCTGGCTGTCAGCCTTTGTAGTCTCGGTGACGCTGTATGAATTTTGGCGTGGCGCGCGCGCCCGCCACCTTAGCAAAACAAATGAGTCGTACCCGCTCGCATTGTGGCGTTTGATCGGGCGCAACCGCCGCCGCTACGGCGGCTATGTCATCCACCTGGGCGTGGTGCTGATGGCGATCGGCATCATCGGCATTGAGCTTTTCCAAACCGAGACCCAGGGCACGATTGCCCAGGGCGAGCAGATCGCGCTGGGGGATTATTCACTGCGCTTCGATGAGCTGGCGGTTTTTGACACCCCGGATGGGCGCAACGTCGCTCGGGCGGTGGTCAGCGTCTATAAAGATGGCAGTTATGTGGGCGAGCTGCACCCGCGCCGCGATTTCTACTTCGAATCGCAGCAGCAGATGACCATCCCCGGCGTGCGCAGCACCTGGGAGGATGACTACTACGTCCTGCTGGTGGACTGGCAGCCCGTTTCTACCGCCGCCGCGACCTTCAAGATCTATCACAACCCGCTGGTGAACTGGCTGTGGTTGGGCGCTCTGGTATTTATCCTGGGCACCACGATCGCTGCCTGGCCGGATAAGGACCCCGAGACTATGGCTGTGCGCTCTCGCTCCAGCTATGCCGCCGCAAAAGCGTGAAATGATGAAGAGAATCCTGCTGCCCCTGTTTACAGTTCTGCTGCTGGCATTTGTGCTGGTCGGCGGCGTCCTGGCGCAAGAGCCAGGCCCTTCGGCGCCGACCGACGACCAGGTCAATGCGATCGCCAAGGGGCTGTACTGCCCGGTGTGCGAGAACATCCCTCTGGATGTATGCGGCACGCAGGCCTGTGCCCAATGGCGGGATTTAATCCGCCAGAAGCTCAGCCAGGGCTGGAGCGAAGCGCAGATCAAACAGTACTTTGTTGACCAGTACGGCGACCGTGTCCTGGCTACTCCCCCGCCGCGCGGTCTGAATTGGCTGGTCTATTTCGTTCCGCCTTTGGTGATCCTGGCCGGAGCCTATGTACTATTCCGTGCCTTCCAGTCTTTGCGGCAGCCTGCTCCGGTGACGGAACAGCCCATTGAGCCGCCTGCACCGGCTGACGATTACGCCATGCGTCTTGAAGAAGAGCTGCGCAAGCGATAATAACGAAAGACCTGCTGGCAGGCTGCTGCCGCCGCAGATTTATTAACGAGTTGACCGTGACCATGACCGAAAATAGTACTGAGACTTCACAACAAGATAAGGCCTCCCGCCGCCCCCACTGGGGGCGCATCTTTGTCTGGGTTGGGGTGTTAGGCTTGTTAGCAATCCTCGCCCTGGGGCTGCGCCGCGCCCAGCAAGGACCGGTCTCTGTAGGGGACAAGGTGCCAAATTTCAGCCTGACCACTTTCGAAGGCGAGCAGATCGACCTGGTCGATCTGCAAGGCAAGGTTGTGGTGCTGAACTTCTGGGCCTCCTGGTGCAAGCCATGCGAGCAGGAAGCTGCCGACCTGGAGACTGCCTGGCGCTATTACCAGCCGCGCGGCGATGTGGTATTCTTGGGCGTCGATTATGTCGATACTGAACCGGAGGCGCTCAAGTATCTAGAAAAATTCGATATCACTTATCCCAACGGACCGGACCTGGGCACGCGCATCTCCCAGGCTTTCCGCATTCGTGGCGTTCCGGAGACCTATATCATTGATCAGGGCAATGTACTGCGTTCCATACAGATCGGCCCTTTCAGTTCACTTACTCAGCTGCAGGGGATGATCGAACCCCTGTTGGAACAATAATACGGCTGCCACCGCCAAGTACTCTTTTACTCAGTTATGGATATTGGCTCGATATTTCTCATCCTCGGTTTGCTCCTGATAGTGGGGCTTTTCATCGCTCGTCCCTTGTTGGAAGAGCGCTCTGCTGCGCTAAACCAGGAGGAGCACGAGATTTCCTCCCTGCTGGCAGAGCGTGACCGCCTGCTGACCGCGCTGCAAGAGCTGGATTTCGATAACAGCTTGGGTAAGATACCGGAAGGCGAATACCCTGCCCAGCGTGCCCTCCTGGTGCAAAGAGGTGTAGATGTCCTGCGCAGCCTGGATGCATTGCAGGCAGATGGATATACCGGCGATGATGAGCGCCTGGATGCCGCAATTGCGGCCCGGCGGGTGGAGACTGGAGCACAGCCCGTGATGGCTGTCGGGAACGGCTCTGGGGTACGTGTGAAACCGACCCCCCTGGCGGTAGGACAAGATGACGATCTGGAAGCGCTGATCGCCAGCCGCCGGAGAGACCGCAAAGAGAAAGCTGCCGGGTTCTGCCCGCAGTGCGGCAGAGCAGTGCAGAAATCCGATCTCTTCTGCCCTAAATGCGGCCGAAAACTGAACTGACCATGACAGCCTCCCACTTGCGCCCGGCGCTCTTCTTGTCTTTACTTGCAATATTAATCACCGCCTGTTCGTTTACCCTGGCAGAAGACATCACCCCGCCGCCTGGGGCGGTGCAGTCGCCCGTTTCACGCACCGAGCCGGTGCCGGTCAGCGGACCGTTATATCCTCTGGTGCCGCCCAATACCGGCAACGGAGCGGTCATCTACGCCGAGAAGTGTGCACCCTGCCATGGGTCAACCGGCATGGGTGACGGCCCCCGAGCTGCCCAGCTCCCCAACCCGGTGACAGCACTGGGCTCGACGGATGTAGCCCGTCAGGCAGCTCCTGCCGGGTGGTACACAATGGTCACCCGAGGCAACCTTGAAAGCTTCATGCCGCCCTTTTCCAGCCTCACCGACCGGGAGCGATGGGATGCCGTCGCGTATGCATTTTCATTAAGTGCTGCGCCAGCCGAGATCGAGAACGGTGCCCGGCTGTACCAGGCTAACTGCGCCAGCTGCCATGGCTCCGAAGGCGCTGGCGATGGTCCCCAGGCTGCCGGGCTGTCTTCTACACCCACCGACTTCACCGATCAGGAATTCATGGCCCAGAGATCGGCGGCTGATTTCCACCAGGCAGTTTCGGCGGGCATCGCACCGGCAATGCCGGCTTATGCAGACCGGCTGAGCGAGGCTGAGCGCTGGGCGCTGGCGGCCTATCTGGGCACCCTGACATTCGATCATTCTCAGGAAGTGATAGCTTCCCAGGGCATAACGGAGACCCTCGGGGAGATGGAAACCCCTGCCGTAGGCAGTCCATCCGGGGGTGACTTACCTCAGCCTTCACCGGAGACCGGCACGGCAGTTGCGGCAGCCTCACCAGCGATGGGCATTGTCTCGGGAAGCATTGTCAATCTTTCCGGCGGCGAGGTCCCTACCAGTATGGAGATAACCCTGCGCGGCTATGATGATATGCGCCAGGTGATCACCCAGACCACGACTATTCAACCGGAAGGCAAATACATGTTTGACGAGGTGGACATGCCCGCCGGGCGCGCCTTCCTGGTCACCGTGGATTATGGGGGTACCACCTACGGGTCGGATATCGCCGTTGCCCAGCCAGACACCTCACTGCCCGACCTGCCGGTTGCTATCTATGACACGACAACCGATGCTTCTATGCTGTCGGTAGACCGCCTGCACCTGTTCTTCGAGTACGCTGGTGAGGACACGCTGCGCGTGATCCAGCTCTACATCCTCTCCAACCCCAGCGATATGACCGTGGTGCCAGCTGAGGAAGGCCAGCCAACCGTCAGCTTTGTGCTCCCGGAAGGTGCTACCAACCTGGAAATCCAGGATGGTGTGATCGGTGAGCGTTTTGTCCTGACAGCAGACGGGTTTGGCGATACGACCGCTATTCGTCCTGGCGTGGGTAGATATGAGCTGCTGTATGCATATGAGATACCGTACAACCGGAAGCTTGAGCTGGTCCAACCCATGTCCTTGCCGGTAAATGCGGTGGTCATCATGGCGCCTGAGAACGGTATTGATATAGAAGGAGAAGGGCTGGTGGATGCAGGCACCCGGGATGTCCAGGGGGCACAGTACCGCCTGTATAACAGCGAGGGTATTGCCTCCGGTTCTGACCTGCGGATAACCATCAGCGGTCGGTCGGCAGGCACCAGCCCCAGCCTGGTCAGCGGCTCGAATACCAACCTGGTGATTGGCCTGGGCGTTTTTGGTGCTGCGCTGCTCTTGGCGGGTGTGTGGCTGTACAGCCGCTCGCGGCCTGTAACAGACGATCTCGATCAGGATGAGGTAGATGAAGACCTGGCTGAAGATGTCTCCGAGGTTGTCTCCGAAAGCCCGGAGTCGCTGATGGATGCCATCATTGCCCTCGACGATCTGTACCAGGCCGGTCAGCTGCCGGAGAGCGCCTATCTGGAGCGTAGAAATAAGCTGAAAGAACGCCTTAAAAAGATCTTGTCTGAGGGAGGAGCAAAGGAGTAAAGGAGTAAAGGAAGGGGATTTCCCTGGTCCCCTTTTTCCTGATCCCCTGCCGCTATGATCGAGGTCCGCAAGCTGGTTAAGCGCTTTGGGCTGAAGACAGTGCTGAGAGGCCTGGATTTTCGCGTGGAGCCTGGTGAGTTCGTTGCCCTGCTGGGTCCGAACGGGGCCGGTAAGACCACCTTCTTGCGTATCCTGGCTTCACTCTCGCGGCCTTCACTGGGCGAGGTTGCCATTGCCGGCTACCGGCTGCCCGCCCAGGCAGCCGCGGTGCGCCAGCGCCTGGGGGTGGTATCGCACCTTCCGCTGCTGTACGGAGACCTGACCGCAGACGAAAACTTGCGCTTCTACGGGCGTATGTATACGGTGCCGCGCCTGGAACAGCGCATGGCAGAGGTGCTTGACCTGGTGGGTCTCTCCGCCCGAAGACGGGACCTGGTACGTACCTATTCGCGCGGCATGCAGCAGCGCCTGGCGATCGGCCGTGCCATGCTGCATGACCCGCAAGTGATACTGTTCGATGAGCCCTATACCGGACTGGACCAGGAAGCCAGCAATATGCTGGATGGCGTGCTGCGTCAGGTGGCTGGGCTGGGGCATACTGTGGTGATGACCTCGCACGACCTGGCGCGCGCTGCTGATCTGGCCTCCCGCTTCGATGTGCTCTCGCACGGCGTGGTTGCCGCCTCGGTCCTGCGCAGCGAGATCGACCCCAACCGGCTGCTGGCGTTTTACCGCCAGGCCATTCAGGGGGCATGACCGATGCGCGAAGACGTGACCCTGTCCCAGACCTCAACCCACAGACCGGCATCCAATTTTCTGCGTGCTATGACTGCGGTCGTCTGGAAAGACCTGGCTGCTGAGCTGCGTAGCCGCGAGCTGCTGTCGTCGATGCTGGTCTTTGCGCTGCTGGTGATCTTGATCTTCAACTTCGCCCTGGAACTGGACACCCGCACGCGCTCGACTGTGACCTCGGGTGTGCTGTGGGTGACATTTGCATTTGCAGGTACGCTGGGCTTGAACCGCTCGATGGCTATGGAGAAAGATCGCGGCTGTCTGGATGGTCTGCTGCTGGCACCGGTGGACCGCAGCGCGATCTATTTCGGTAAGGCGATCGGAAACCTGATCTTCATGCTGGTGGTGGAGATTATCGTCTTGCCCGTATACAGCGTGTTGTATAATACCAACCTGTTCGTGCCGGGACTGCTGCTCGTGATCCTGCTGGGCTCGATCGGATACGTGGCTGTCGGCACACTGCTCTCCAGCATGGCAGTGCAGACACGCACACGGGATGTGCTGCTGCCGATCCTGCTCTTTCCGGTGGCGATCCCCGTGTTGATCGCTGCGGTAAAAGCCAGCAGCGGCTTCCTGCTGGGCATCGAAATGGCAGAGATCCAGCCCTGGTTGAGTTTGCTGATCACCTATGACGTGGTATTCACCGCGGTAGCTTTTATGGTGTTCGATTATGTTGTGGAAGAATAGAGTGTCGAGAATAGAGTGTCGAGAATAGAGAGTCGTGATCAGAGAGCAGTTACTGCTCTCGATTCTCTGCTTTCTATTCCCGAGATTTTATGGAGGACTTATGGGACCTAAACCTCGCTTGCTCACAGTTCTGGATGTTGTCACGATAATCATGCTCGCCATAGCAACATGGATGGTGTTCTTCTATGCCCCGATGGAAGCGGTGATGGGCAACGTGCAGCGGGTGTTCTACTTCCATGTCGCCGCCGGCTGGGTAGGAATGCTGGGCTTCTTAGTAGCGGCGGGCGCTGGTGTAGCTTACCTGCGCTCCGCGCGGCGCAAGTGGGATCTGGTCGGTCTGGCTGCTGTTGAGATCGGTATGGTCTTCGCCTTCGTCAATGTCGTCACAGGTGCGATCTGGGCGCGCCCAATCTGGAATACATGGTGGACCTGGGATCCGCGCCTGACGACTGCCACAATCATGCTGCTGATTTACGCTGCCTACCTGATGCTGCGCCAGGGGATCGATGACCCCGACCGCCGCGCCCGCTTCGGCGCGGTGTACGCCATTGTCGGCTTCCTCAGTGTCCCGCTCACTTTCTTCTCCGCCCGGCTCTTCCGCACTATCCACCCGGTGGTCATCGGCTCCAATCAGCCGGGGGCAGAGGGCGCCTTCGATATGACCCCCCTGATGCTGCAGACCTTCCTGTTCAGCCTGCTTACCTTCACGATCATCTTCGCAGATCTGATGTGGCACCGCCTGCGCTTGGGCAGGTTGGCGGACGAGGTCGAGCAGAAAAAGCTGGAACTGACGGTATAAGCCGTTCACGGGCAGCTGTGAACCCGACTGCCCGCTTGGATCTAAACTTTGTGCATTTATTACGGGAGACGGATGTATGTTGATGTCATTGATTCTGCAGCAAGGTCCGGCCGAGACTACCAATTATATGGTCTTCGGCTATGTCATCATCTTTGGCTCGATGCTGCTGTACGTGATTAGCCTGTACCTGAGGCAGCGCAGCTTGAAGCAGGACTTAACCCTGATCGAGGACCTGCAAGAAGGGCAGGTCTGAATGGAAGACGCCGCCCAGCCCACCCTCCCTCCCGTCGGCAGTTTGGTTAAGACGGCATGCAAAGGCGCCCTGCTGCTGGAGGAGGACACGCCGAATACAGTATTCCGCAGCCAGAGGCTCTATTTCTGCTTGCCGGAATGTCTGACGACTTTTACCCAGAACCCCAGCACATCCTGTTTGGCAGGTGATCCGCTGCTGGAAGGCGGATAGGCTGCTGCTCGAGCCGATATCAGGCGGGTGTACGCAGGCAGCAGCCCGGCGGCACCCGTTTGTCGTTTAAAATATCCATGTCATGAGAAGTCTGAACCGATTAGTGCTCGTCTTGTGCCTGTTGGCAGCAGCCTGTGGGCTGTCCCCCCGGCCGTCTCCGACCGCCCCTGTCCCACCGGCAGATACCAGGGTCAGCCCGACGGCGAGCGAGACCGTTATCCCGGCTGCACCGAGCCTGCCGCCCGCATCTTCGCCAACTGCCGGTCAGCCCCAGCCAACGGTGACGGAGGGCGCGGATGGCAATGCGCAGCATGAGTGGGTCGAAGCCACCCTGGCGGGTATGACCCTGGAGGACAAGATCGGGCAGCTGATCATCGCCGGGGTCGATGGGGATATCGTGACTCCCGAGACTTGCCGCTATATCGAAGGGCTCAGACCAGGGGGCATAACCCTGGGCAGCGCCAATATGCCCGACCCTGAAGCGCTGCGCCTGTTCACCGCCGGGCTGCAGGAATGCGCCCGTCAGGCTGGGCTGCCGCCGCTGCTGGTGACCCTGGCGCACGAGGGAGAGTATGTCGACCGCTTTCTGCGCGGGACGACCACCTTCCCGGCTGCATTGGCCCAAGGGGCGACCGGCGACCCGCAGGTCGCTTACCAGGCTGCGCTTGCCTCCGGACAGGAACTGGCATACAGCGGGGTCAATCTGATCCTGGGACCTGTAGCGGATGTGCTGATCAATTATGATAACGAAGTGGTCTCACAGCGCGCCTATGGCGGGGATGCCGGGCAGGTGAGCCAGTTTGTCTCCCAGGCGGTACGCGGCTACCTGGATGCGGGCTTGACCCCGGTGCTGAAACACTTCCCCGGTCATGGCGGTGTGGCGGGCGATTCGCACCGCATCTTACCGGTTGACAGGGCATCCATGGAGCAGATACGAGCCGTATATCTGCCCCCCTTCCAGTCCGGGCTGAGTGCCGGTGCGCCAGTGGTGATGTTCAGCCATGTCTCCTACCCGGTGCTTGAAGATGGCAGGCAGCTGCCTGCCACGCTCTCGCCGGGTGTTGTCAGCCTGCTGCGCGATGAGGTGGGGTTCGATGGAGTGATCTTGAGCGATGCCATGCGCATGAAAGCCGTCACCCAGGTGATGACCTCGGCTGAGGCCTCCTTGCAGGGTGTGCAGACCGGCATCGACCTGCTGCTGCTGACCCAGCCAGATGAGGCGCAGGCGACCTATGCCTGGCTGTTGGATGGTTTCAAGCAGGGCCGGCTGACCCAGGAGCGCATCGACGAGGCAGTTCGCCGTGTCCTGACTTTGAAAGCGGGGCGCAACTTTTCCAATCCGCCTGGCGATTCTCCCGTCCCGGATTGGCAGGCCAACCAGGAACTGGCATACGCGTTCGGAGAGCGGTCGGTAGCCGTGCTTAAAGAGGGCGCTGACCTTGTGCCCATCCCCAAAGAGTTGACCGAGGTCCTGATCATCGGGCCGGATGAGGATTGGGATCTGTACGCCGGCCTGGATGCAGGGCTGAAAGAAAACGGGCACGCTCCCGCCTTCGCCCGCTATCCGGTGCCCTGGTTTGGGAAGATACAGGATGAGGAGCTGCGCTCCGACCTGCCCGTCCGGGCAGCCGGCTACGATATCGTGCTGCTGTTCACCTGGCAGGCGCACCTCAACCGGCTGGATTATGAGGACACCTGGCAGGTTGAGCTGGTAGAAAATCTGCGCCAGACGGGTGTGCCGCTGGTGGTTATCGCTATCAAATCACCCACCGATATCCTGGAATTTCCCCAGGTGAGCACCTACCTGGCGATGTTTGGCAGCACCCCCGGGCAGGAGCAGGCCTTGGTCGACGTGCTGCTCGGGCGTATGCAGCCGCAAGGGGGCAACCCGCTGCCAGGGCTGCTGCCCTAAGGGTGCCCGCTGCATGTAAATCTCTGAGGTGGGCATTCTGGTTAGATGATTGAGAAACGGGAGGCATCTGCAACGCCTCCCGTTTCTATTATACAAACGCAGATCAAGGTTTTGCCAGCAGTTCCTCCAGCACAGCTTTAGACTGCTGTTCGACCACCGCATGCTGGCTGGCGCCATGGGCATCCATGGTCACCACGGCGGGGAAATCTTTAACTTCGATCACCCACATCGCCTCCGGCACCCCGAAATCCAGCTTGTACACCCCCAGCACGCGGGTCACGGTCTGGGCGATCAGCGAGGCCGCACCGCCCACCGCGTGCAGGTAGACGCCCGGCACCTCCTGGCAGGCTGCCAGGGTCTTGGTGCCCATTCCCCCCTTGCCGATCACAGCCTTGATGTTGAAATGGCGCATCACATCGCCCTGGTATGGCTCTTCGCGGATGCTGGTGGTCGGCCCGGCAGCCACGAAGCGGTATTCGCCGCTGTCCAGACCGGCGACCACCGGCCCGCAGTGGTAGATCACACCACCTTCCAGCAGGGGTTTGATCGCCTGGTAGACCTGCAGGTCGTCACCCTGCGGCTGGCGGATTTTCTTGATGAAGGTCTCGACCATCCACTTATGGACCGTGTCGCGGCCGGTCAGCATTACGCCCGAAAGGGCTACCGGCACGCCGACTTTCAGGCTGCGGATGGTGTCGTCATCAATGGGGATTTGTAAGTCGCGCATGATATATTCCTTCTCTGCTATCAGATCACTCGTAGCTCGCCGCGCCGGTCGTCCAGGTCATGCGCCGGCGCCGGTACGCCCAGCACATATACGATACCGAGACGAAATAGCTGGCAGGCAGGCGGTTCAGGCTGGTGATCCTGGTCCCCAGCACGGTGGTCGCCCCGCCAAAGCCCATCGGGCCGATGCCCATCTGGTTGGCCTCGCCGGTCAGGCGCTCTTCCAGCGCATCCAGCTCCGGGTTGGGGTTGGCGTCGTCGAGCTGGCGAAACAGGGTTTCCTTGGATGCGTAGTAGGACGAGCCACGGTCGCCGCCGATGGCAACCCCCAGGATGCCGGGCGCGCAGCCCTTACCCTGCGCCTGGTGCACCGCGTCCAGCACCACCTTACGCACACCTGCCAGGTCACGCCCGGCATCCAACCTGTTATTGGGCAATGCGTATTGCGCGCCGACGTTCTCGCAGCCACCTCCCTTGAGCATCAGGTCGATGGTCAAGGTCTCGCCCTCCACCTCCTCGAAGTGTATCGAAGGGAAGTAATCGCCGCCCAGGTTGTCCCCGCTGTTCTTGCCGCTCAGTGAGTCGACCGAGTTGGGGCGCAGGTACGCTTTTTCGGTCGCCTGCACCACGGCGGCCTCGATCTGAGCGCGCAGCTTGCGCGTGCTCCAGCCCTCCGGGTAGTACACGTAGAAGATGGGCGTGCCGGTGTCCTGGCAGATGGGGGTGGAATTGGCTCGCGATAGTTCGACGTTCTTGATGATCGTCTCCAGCGCGCCGCGCGCCGCCGAGCCTGGTTCTTCCTGCTCCACCGATGCCCGCAGCGCAGCCTCTACGTCAGGCGGCAGGTCGGTGGCTGCCAGGCGTACCAGCTCCAGGATGGGTTCGGTCAAATCTTGCATGATTGCCTCCAGATAAGCAAATAGTTCAGCGTCTAACGTATCATACACCCAAAATCTGCCTCAGGCGAGTGACAACCTGCCGCTCTGGGGCAGTAAGGCGTCACCTCTGGTAGAATTAAGCCGGACGGGAAAATAAATTCGAGAATCAAACACACCGGATAACAACCTGGCAATTCGCAACTCCTAATTCCTTTTTCCTTTCTCCCGATGCCTCTACTCTGGCTGTCCCTGGCTTTCTTAACCGGCATCGCCTTGGCAGCCAGTCTGCCAATTAGCCGCGCCGGGTGGCTGCTGTTGGCCGGGCTGGCTGTGCCCCTGGCACTTCTGCGCCCTCTGGCGTTCCGGCTGGTGGTCGATGCCCCAGGAGCTGTGCGCAGGGTGATTAACACGCTCCCCCTGAGCCTGACATTCACGGCCCTGCGGGTATACTCGCGCCTCTCCCGTCTGCGCCTGCCGCTGCCACTCTTCGCCCTGCTCCTGGCGCTGGCGGCAGGCGCGCTGCGCTACCAGATCGCCCAGCCGGATTTAAGCGACCCGGGGCACATCGCCTATTACAATCATCCCGAGAACACCTATCAGGTGGAAGGACATCTGCTCGAGCCGCCGGATGTGCGCGACCGCTACGCCAATCTGCGCCTGCGGGTGAGCCGCCTGCAGCCTTTGGATGGTGGGGTCGAGCATGCCGTGGATGGAAAGCTGCTGGTCACGGACTGGGACCAGGGAGATTGGCGCTACGGCGATATTTTACGCCTGCAGGGCATCCTGGAAGACCCGCCGGAAGGCGAATCCTTTTCCTACCGCCAATACCTGAGTCGCCAGGGCATCTACAGCACCATGCAGCCGGACGAGATCGAGCTGCTGGAGCGTGGCGAGGGCAATCCCCTGCTGGCAGGGCTGTACGCCCTGAAGCAGCGTGCCCTGGATACGCTTTACCTGATCTACCCTGACCCGGAGGCCTCCCTTTTGGCTGGGATACTTTTGGGAGTGGAGAGCGGCATCCCTGAGAACGTCGAGCGCGCCTTCCAGGACAGCGGTACGGCGCATATCGTCGCCATCTCCGGATTTAATATCGCAATTTTAGCAGGTCTGTTCGCCGCCCTGTTCGGTCGCCTGCTGGGGCGCTGGCGCGGGGCAATGGCCGCCATCGCCTGTATCGCCGTCTATACCGTGCTGGTGGGAGCCGGGGCCTCTGTGGTGCGCGCAGCCTTGATGGGTGGGCTGACCCTGCTGGCTGCCCAGCTCGGCCGTCGCCAGGAAGGGCTCAATACGCTGGCGTTTGTAGCTGCGCTGATGGCGCTGCTCAACCCGTATGTGCTGTGGGATGTGGG
Organism: Chloroflexota bacterium; assembly: GCA_032124675.1. Classification (GTDB taxonomy): domain Bacteria; phylum Chloroflexota; class Anaerolineae; order Anaerolineales; family UBA4823; genus JAQBDA01. The sequence goes on along the minus strand of JAQBDA010000031.1, from coordinate 3,251 downwards.
CTTCCAGCTCTCGTTCATGGCCACGTTGGGGCTGGTGCTGTACGCCGGAGGGCTGACTACGGCATTCATGGGTGTGGCGGGAAACCGCATTCCGCCCGAGACCGCCCAGAGGCTCTCCCGCCCGGTAGGTGAATACCTGCTGTTCACTTTCGCCGCCACGCTGACCACCCTGCCGGTCATCCTTTACCACTTCCGCCGCCTGTCGCTGGTCTCCATGCTGGCCAATCCGTTCATCCTGCCCGCCCAGCCGCCCTTGATGGTCATGGGCGGGCTTTCCCTGCTGGCAGGCATGGTCTCATTGCCGCTGGGGAAGGCACTGGCGCTGCTCTCGTGGCCGTTCGCCGCCTACAGCGTGCGGGTTGCCGAGCTGTTCGCCGGTTTCCCGGGGGCAGTCATGGCGCTGGGAGAGATATCGCTGTGGTGGGTGGTCAGCTTCTACGCCATCCTGTTTGGGCTGACATTCTTCGGCGGGCAGCTGCGTGAGAGGCTGGCAGCGCGAGGCGGTGGCAGTTCCTGGACCTCCACCGTCCTGCCCGGGGTTGCCTTGCTGGGGCTGGGGATCGCTGCTGTGCTGGTCTGGCGCGCCGCACTGCATGCCCCGGACGGCCGCCTGCACCTGACCGTGCTGGATGTTGGCAGCGGCGACGCCCTGCTGGTGCAGACTCCCTCCGGGCGCTACCTGCTGGTGGATGGCGGACCCAGCCCGAGCCGGCTTTCCGATGCCCTTGGGCGGCGCCTGCCGATGGGCGGCAGGCTGGACTGGCTGGTGGTAGCGGCTTCCGGCGATGAGCAGCTGGCTGCCCTGCCGCCGCTGATCGAGCGCAGCCCGCCGCAGCAGGTGCTGTGGGCCGGCCCGGAATTGGGCACGCGCGGTGCCCAACGCCTGCAGGAAGCCTTCACCCAGGCGGGCATCCAGCCAGCCATTGCCAAGACAGGTCATAGCCTCGACCTGGGTGAAGGTGCTCAGCTGCATGTCCTGGCTACAGGGCCGCGTGGTGCAGTGCTGCTGTTGGAGTGGGGCGACTTCCGCGCCCTGCTGCCGGTCGGAATAGATTTTGACACGCTGGAAATGCTGCAGGCCGATCCCGGCCTCACGCCAGTCACCGCCCTGCTGCTGGCGGAGAGCGGCTACGCCCCCGCCAACCCGCCGGAGTGGATTGCCAAATTGCGCCCGCAGGTAGTCTTGCTCAGTGTGGCGGCGGGAGACCGGGATGGGCGTCCCTCGCCCGAGACGCTGCAGGCATTGGAGGGCTACACCCTGCTCAGGACGGACCGGAACGGGTGGATTGAGTTATCGACGGATGGAGAGCAGTTGTGGGTGGAGGTGGAGCGGATTGACAGTACACGATAACACGTGTACACTATTGGTAGTGTAAAACTCGGTATGGAGGCAGCATATGTTGAAGAATATCACCTTCAGCGCAGAAGAAGATCTGATCCGGCGAGCGCGTGAGCGTGCGGCAGCCGAGAGAACTACCTTGAATGAGGAGTTCCGCAGGTGGCTGGAAAAGTATGTCGAGCGCCCTGAGACAGCTGAAGCGTTTGCTGTTCTGATGGATCAATTCGAGTATGTCCAGCCCGGGCGTTCATTCACGCGAGATGAACTGAATGAGCGCTAAATATTTCATCGATACCAATATATTCGTATACTCGTTCGACAACCGCCAGCAGTACAAGAAAGAACGCGCCTCGGCACTGATCCAGGAGGCGCTGAAGACCGGGACGGGCATGATCAGCACCCAGGTAATCCAGGAATTTCTGAATGTGGCCACTCAGAAGTTCGCAGTTCCCATGAAAATTGAGGATGCAAAAGGGTATACCAGGCTGGTGTTAAATCCGCTTTGCCAGGTTTACCCGGACCTGGCGCTTTATGAGAGCTGCCTGGAGCTCCAGGTTGAAACCAGGTACGCATTCTATGACACCTTGATCCTCGCTGCAGCCCTGCGAGGCGGGTGTGACATTCTGTATTCAGAAGACTTGCAGGACGGACAGGAAGTGCGGGGTGTGAAGCTCGTTAATCCTTTCCGGTAAATGTTACCTCACAAAGCAGCACCTTTCATTACAATCCAAACCAGCGTGCCCGGCGGCTGGAGCCATACTCCTGCTTCTCGCTGAGCAGGGCGGCGGAAGGATCGCTGAAACTGCCTGTGGGTGAAGGTCCAGAGAGGAAGTCCACGTCCACACGCCCGACACGGCCGCCCCCAAACTCGATGTAGCAGGTGCCTGCCCCATCATAAGCCGGGGGTCCTTCGCCGCCCTTTACCTGGGCGATGATCGCGGCTGCGACGATGCGCGCCGCTCCTTCGGAGAACGTGCCTGCTTTTGGTGTTCCGACACTGGTTACGTCACCGATCGCATACACACCCGGGAAGCGCGTCTCCAGGTTCTTCGGATTGACGGGGATCCAGCCGTCCACCGTCATGCCGCTTGCCGCCACCACGTCCGGGACGCGATGCTTCGGGATGCCCAGGAACAGGTCATAGGGCAGCTCACTCCCGTCGTCAAGGATGGCGACCCGCCGCGCTGCGTCGAGCGCGCGCACCAGCCGGTTGGGGACGAAGGTGATGCCTCGCTCCTCGAAGGCTGCCAGCAGTGCCCGGGAGGTATCAGGAGACGGGGGGATGGGTACACCGAACGGCATCACCAGGCTGATTTCGCAGGCGTCACGCAGGCCGCGCCTGCTGAGGTAATCGTGCAGCAGCAATGCGGCTTCGCTCGGCGCGGGCGGGCACTTGAAGGGCGCTGATGTCACGCCGACGATGGCACGCCCTTGCGTGAATTTCGGCAGCACCTCCCGCAGGCGCTCGGCGCCGGTAAAAGAGTAGAACTCGTTGCCGCCTTCGACCAGCCCAGGAGTGGCAGCCTGATCGTAGTCTGCGCCCAACGCGATGACCAGAACGTCGGCATCATAAGTCCCGTTTTCGGTTGTGACGCGGCGTGCACCCGGGTCGATGGCGGTGATCGTTTCCTGGCGGAAACGCACGCCGGGTTTGGCGATGCTGCTGTACTTCAGGCGCACCGCGTCGGCTGGCTTACGACCGAACATCACATCGAGCTTCGAGAAGCCGAAGAAAAAAGTATCGTTCCTGTCAATCAGGGTGAGATCGAGCTCCTCGCCGAGCGCCTCGGACAGCAGCGTGCTGAGCTCAAGACCACCGAAACCCGCACCTAAGACAACCACCTGTAAGCTCATTATTTATCTCCTTTTCGAATCCGTTGTAATGGTGAAAGACCGGTCGGTGGACGGACGT
>JAQBDA010000030.1:0-2572 GCA_032124675.1 Chloroflexota bacterium | reverse complement strand
CCCTGCCCTACCAATTTAATATCGGTTGTCGCGCCTAAGGTCACCTGAACAATCCGGTGCATTTGGGCATGGTCATCAACTAAGACAACGCGGATTGGGTTTTCGTCAGTCATTTTTTGCAATAGAAAGAAGATCCAAGTGTTGAGAAGGTTTTTATATCCAGGGTCAGGGAGCCAATTGAAGGTACAATTCCGCTTCCTTTCTCTTATAACACGAAAATCCATCAAAAGAAACTGTCCTTTGAATATGTTCTCGGTTAATGTATAGGAAACCTGGAGACGCGCGGAAAGATATATTTACCACCAAAGATAACTGATGCTAGCCCCCCTTTCCCTGGTCATTCGGATATTGACATACGTGCTATACTAATCTCAGAGAATAAAAACGCCGAACTGCACTCCTGCAACAGTACCCGGTAGATATTGCCTGCACTGTCGTCATTGCTGAGCGTTCGATAATCAGGTGGGGCTGAGTGAGATTATGGGTCAGCGATTGGCATTAATAATTGGCAACAGCGCCTATCTAGACCAGGCGTTGTCACGCTTACTGTCTCCGGATGCCGACGTAAGCGCTCTGGGGGAAGTATTATTGGATCCGGAGCTAGGGGGCTTTGACGAAGTGAATGTGCTCGTCAATATGTCCTCCCACATTATCCGGCGATCCATAGCCAGCTTTTTCTCCAAGAGATCTCGCGAAGACCTGCTTGTTCTATATTTCTCCGGTCATGGCGTGCTCGACGACCAGGGCCACCTTTACCTGGCGGTGAAAGATACCGACAGCAAGCTGCTGCGCGGCACGGCAATTTCTGCCAACTATATCACCGACGAGATGAACAACAGCCGCTCGCAGCGCCAGGTGCTGATCCTGGACTGTTGTCACAGCGGCGCTTTTGCCCGAGGCACGAAAGGGCAGCCAGGTGCCAGTGTAGGCACAGCATCTGCATTTGAAGGGACTGGCTACGGGAGGGTGGTGCTGACCGCCAGCGACGCCACACAATATGCCTGGGAAGGGGAGCAGGTGATTGGGGAGGCGGAGAACTCCCTGTTCACCCACTATATGCTCCAGGGGATCAAGAGAGGTGAAGCCGACCTGAACCGGGATGGGCAGATCACGATCGATGAGCTGTATGATTATGTCTACGAGAGGGTAGTAGGACAAACCCAAAAGCAGACGCCAGGGAAATGGTCTTATAAGGAACGCGGGGAGATCATCGTTTCCCGAGCGCCGGGTGCGGAACAGGAAGAAAAGGCTGCCGTAAGCCTTCCAGAGTTCGACAGAGAAGTTGAAGGAAAACTTGAAAAACTCTACCACGAAGGTTTGAGTGCTTACTGGTTGGAAGATTGGGAAAAGGCAGTCGGTTGTTTCCAGGCACTTGTGGAGGCACGCCCCGACTATCCAGACGCAGCCAATAAACTGGAATTATCTCGGCGTAAACAGCAGGTGCGCTCCCTATATGAGAAGGCGTTGGCATCCGAGAGCGCAGGAGACTGGCCGAGCGCCATCGCCAGTTTGAAAGAATTAATTGCAATCGAACCAGAATATCTGGATGCCCCCGCCCGGTTGGAGCATGCCAAACGAAGCCGGATGCTGGCGGACCTGTACGCTGAGGCCCGCCAGCTATCCCAGGCTGAAAAATGGCAAGCTGTGGTGAATGTCTTCGCCCAGATTACCGGCCTGGAGCCTGGCTATCCAGACCCTGAGGGGCTGCTGGCAGCTGCCCAGATAAATGTGGCTGAAATCGAACGGCAGGCAAATTTGGAGCGCAAGTACAACATGGCACTGAGTGAGATGGATGTTGGAAACTGGCTCCAGGCCGAGGGACTGCTGGCCGAGGTGCAGGAAATGGAGCCGGGTTACCAGGCTGCTAACCGCCTGCTGGAGCGAGCCAGGTTAGAAATATCCCACCAGCAGAATGCACGCCAGCTTGAGGAGCAGGTCGCCACACTCTACCAGCAGGCATTGGGGCTGGCGCGGTCCAAACACTGGCGCAAGGTGCTGGAAAAGATGGAGGAGATCCAGGCGCTTGACCCGGACTTTGAAGATACGGACGGTGTGATCCGCAAAGCTCGAGCCGAAATTGAACGAGAAGAGCAGGAGGCGCAGCTGCAGAAAGAACTGGCTGAAATCTACACCGCCGCAGTGCGTTCAATGGAAGCCGGGCAGTACCAGCAAGCGCTGGAGCAGTGGGCAGAGGTGCAGGCGCTCGATCCAGGTTATCCTGACCGGCAGAGAGTGGTGAAGATCGCCCGTAAGAAGCTCAAAGAACTTTCGAAAATCGAATCGCCCAGGTCCCGGATATCTCCCAGACAAATCGCGTTGGTCGCCATTGGCGGGGTTATCTTGCTGGTTGTGGTCATATTCCTTGGAATGCGGGGAATATTTGGAAGTGCGCCGGTCTTCGATGACTTCGATAACTCCCGGTTCGATGGTGCATACGACCCTGCCATCTGGGGATATGAATACCGGTCTGACCCGGAGCTTTGCTCCGTTGCTCAAAAGTCCAACAGGCTGGTATTCAGCGCTGAGGGCATGCACAATTCCATAGAATTGTATCTGAACCAGGCATATGACA
>JAQBDA010000029.1:0-3666 GCA_032124675.1 Chloroflexota bacterium | reverse complement strand
TCCTACGGGTAGCGAAGCATCCACTAAAGATACACCAAAGGAAACGAAACCACCAGGGTCGGATGCTTCGCCCCTACTGGTAGAATCGGGGATGATCTACGAATAAACAGCCCCTTCCCGGAGGAACGATATGGACAACCCAAACAACGAGCTGAAGAACACCACCTACGAAGTGTTCATCGCAGCCTTAACCATTTTATCGATCGCCAACCTGCTGCTCATCTACTTAATCCCCAATCCGGTCGTGGAAGAAGTCATCTACCTGATGGATGGGTTCTTTACCGTGATATTTTTAGGTGATTTTTTCTACCGTTTGCTCACCGCCGAGTCGAAAACGACCTACTTCCTCCGCCAATACGGTTGGGCAGACTTACTCGGCAGTCTTCCACACCCACTGTTCAAGCCTCTGCGCTTGGTGCGTGTCGTGCGATCCCTTCGCCTGATGCGTAAAGACGGCTCCCAAAAGCTGCTGTACGTCTACCGAGAAAACCGTGCTCAGAGCGTATTTATCACTCTGGTATTGCTGATCTATCTGGTGCTCGAATTCGGGGCGATGGCAATCGTCCAGGTCGAAGCAGGATCGCCGTACGGCAATATCAAAACCGCCTGGGATGGGCTATGGTACACCTTTGTCACCATCACCACCGTCGGCTATGGCGACCGCTATCCGGTGACCAATACCGGGCGGCTATTGGGTATGATCACCATGCTCGCCGGGGTAGCCTTATTCGGCACGTTTACCGGCTACCTGTCGAATATCTTTCTTACTCCCAGAAAAGAGAGTCAGAAAAGCAATCCGCTCTCAGACTCGGGAGACCAGAACAACCCCAAAGCCATGCTGGTAGAGCTAAGAACGCTGCTGGACGAACAGCGCAAGGCTCAAACCGCTCTGGAAACCAAGATCAATGAATTGGAAACTTTGCTTTAATCACAATGGCATCCCTGGCCAGGGGCAGGTCTGCTACGATCGGTGATTGGAAAGCATGCATTTAATCTATGGGAGGACGAATTCAAACGAAAGGTAATAGACCCACCCCTACGTGCGGCATAGATTACCGGAAATTGTGCGGGCATGGAAATCGTTTTCTGCGCGTGCGATCAACCAAATCCGCCGGTCCCCTGGCACGCCGGTCTGGCAGCGTAATTATTACGAACACATCATCCGCAACGATACGGAATATAGACGGATCGGAATATATATTCTGGACAACCCACTCCTCTGGCCGGAAGACCCTGAAAACCCTCAACCAGGTGTAAAATAACGACCTGGAGCGACGTAGATGTACACTGAAGACTTCATCTTGCGCCAGATCAGTATCGCTGTGGCGATCCTGCGCCAGCTGCTGCGGCTCAAGGCTGCCGGTCAGCACCACGAAGCCATGCAGGCGGTCGATCAGGCGCTCGAGACCCTGCTGGGGCTGCGAGCCAGCCTGCTGGAACAGCTCGAAGACGACAAAGTGCTGGGCATGCTCGAAACTCCGAACGGTCTGGACACCGAGCGTCTGGCGCTCGTCGCCGAGCTGTACAAAGAGGCCGGGGAGATCCACAAAATTCAGGGGAGAGCTGCTCAAAGCCAGGCAGCTTACCGCCGGGCGCTGCGCTTTTATCTGGAACTGGCGCTGGCAGACCCGAGGCTGTTGGGTGCCGAGCTGATGAGCAAAGTCAGCGCGCTGCAAGCCGGGCTCCCCCCCGCGGACCTGCCGCTCGAGACGCAAATGGCATTGCTAGACTACCTGGAAGGGCTGCGGTCGAAGACGGATGCTGAGCTGGAAGCCGGCGGGACTTCCCACAACGCTATCGAGACAGTGATACCTACGCTAAAGGATACGCTGCACGATGACATGGTCTGAGTAAACAGAATACCTGGAAGACATTTGCCCCCTCAAATTGATTGCTATTTCATCACATTAGTTATATAATGCGCTTAATAAGAGAATAATAATCTAGTTTGGGAGGATAATGTGAACATTGCTACTCGAAAGAATGTCAGAAATAGAGTCGGTATAACTGCCCTCGGTCTGCTGATTGCGGGCAGCCTTCTTTTTGGGCTGCAGGCAGCCCAGGCTGCTCCTGGCGGGCAGACCAAAGAAGGCAGCGACACCCCGGTGGGTATCTACCGCGGCCTCAGCCCGGTGGTGAAGTTCGACGTCTCGCCGCCGCTGCGTGATATCGCCCCTGCGCAGGTCAGCCTGCCGGAGGGCTATGAATTTCCCGAGCTGCCCAGCGGGCTGGAAGGACCTCTCGGACCGCAGGATATCGATCCCATCGTGCAGACCTCAGTCGACGGGCCGCAGGCTATACCTAGCCCAAGCGTCAGCTTCAACGGACCCGCCAACATCGCCAATGTATCGCCGCCCGACCCGGTCGGGGACGTCGGACCCAACCACTATGTGGCAATGAGCAATTTATATTTCCAGGTTTTCGATAAATCTGGCACATCTCTACTGGGTCCACAAGCCAACAATACCCTGTGGGCTGGCTTCGGCGGCGACTGCCAGAACGACAACTCCGGCGATCCGATCGTGGTATACGACCAGCTCTCCGACCGCTGGATCCTGACCCAGTTCACCGCCAGCGGACCGACCTACTTCAACTGTGTGGCAGTCTCTACCACCCCCGACCCGACCGGCTCATACTACCGCTATGCCTTCGGCACTGGCACCAATTTCCCGGATTACCCCAAGTACGGCATCTGGCCGGACGCGCTGTATATCAGCACGCGCGAGTTCGCGGGTGGGGCGACCTTCACCGGTATGGGTGCGTATGCAATCAACCGCGCCGATCTGATCGCCGGCAACCCGGCTCCCCAAGTGATCTCCTTCCTGGTCCCGCCAGGCGCGACTCCTTACAATACCGGCGATGGCCTGCTACCCACCGACCTGGACGGCAGCACCTTGCCGCCGCCTAACAGCCCGAACTACTTCGTCGGCTCGATGGATAACGGCGGGCCGTACGGCGCGCCGCAAGATGCCCTGACGCTGTGGAAGTTTACCGCCGATTTCACCACCCCGGCCAACTCCACCTTCGTTCTGGCGAACACCATCCCGATCGCCGCCTACGACACCATCTTCCCCTGCGCACCGGGTGGACGCGACTGCATCCCTCAGCCAAATACCGGCAACAAAGTGGATATCCTCTCATACCGCCAGCGACCCTTGTGGCGTCTGGCTTACCGCAACTTCGGCACCCACGAATCGCTGGTCACCAATCAGGCGGTCGAAGCGGCACCCAACATGGCTGGTATCCGCTGGTGGGAGATACGCAGCCCGAACAGCAGCCCAGTGATCTACCAGGAAGGCACCTACGCTCCCGGAGTCAGTGACGGCATCCACCGCTGGATGGGCAGCATCGCCATGGACGCCAGCGGCAATATGGCGCTGGGCTACAGCGCATCGAATGCAACCACAACCTTCCCCAGCGTGTGGTACACAGGACGCCTGGCGGGTGACCCGCTGGGTAGCATGCCGCAGGGCGAAGCCTCGATTGTCAACGGCACCGGCTCGCAGACAGGATCGCAGCGCTGGGGTGACTACACTTCAATGAACGTCGACCCTGTGGATGACTGCACCTTCTGGTACACTCAGGAGTACATCCAGACGACCGGCGGGGCGACGTGGCAGACCCGCGTTGCCTCCTTCAAGTACCCGACATGCGCACCTCCTGGTC
>JAQBDA010000028.1:0-4075 GCA_032124675.1 Chloroflexota bacterium | reverse complement strand
CCCGTATCTGGCGAGCCGCGGTGAATTCCTAACCGCTTATACACCCTACCAGCCGGAAGTCAGCCAGGGGACGCTGCAAGCTGTCTTCGAGTATCAGAGCATGGTAGCCGAGCTGACTGGCATGGACGTAGTTAATGCCAGCCATTACGATGGTGCAACCTCGATGGCGGAAGCCGCCATAATGGCGGTCAATGTCTCTAATGGCAAACGCAAGAAGATTATCGTATCTCCATCCGTGCACCCGCAGTACCGCCAGACACTGCGTACTTACCTGCCTGGCGACCAGGTGACTATAAGCGGTGATGAAAATCTGACTACCAGCCTGGAGGATCTCAAATCTATGCTGGACAAAGATACCGCCTGCTTGATCCTCCAGAACCCAAATTTCTTCGGCGACCTGCTGGATGTAGATGGATTAGCAGACGCAGTACACGCAATTGGAGCATTGTTGGTAATTGTCTCAGTTCCAGTCATGAGTCTAGGACTGCTTTCGCCCCCCGGAGCCTATGGTGCAGACATCGTCGTTGCAGAGGGCCAGCCGTTTGGAGCCGGGCTCAACTTCGGCGGCCCGTATCTGGGAATCTTCGCGGCGCGGGAAAAATTTGTGCGCAAGATGCCCGGACGGTTGGTGGGAGAGACCACCGATACGGAAGGCAGGCGAGGCTATGTGCTCACACTCAGCACCCGCGAACAGCATATTCGCCGTGAGAAAGCGACCAGCAATATCTGCACCAATCAGGGATTGATCGCCTTGATAGCTTCCATGTACCTGTCTTATATGGGCAAATCTGGATTGCGTGAGGTGGCAGAGCAGTGCTATCAAAAGGCTCATTACACCGCTAGTGAGATCGATCGGCTTCCAGGCTATCACCTGGTGAACTCAGGGGCGTTTTTCAACGAGTTCGTCGTTCAGTGTCCCAAACCGGTGGGTGAGATTAATGAAATCCTGCTAGAGAAAGGCATTCTGGGCGGTTATGACCTGGAGCCGGATTACCCGCAGGCAAAAAACCAGATGCTGGTCTGCGTTACTGAGATGAACACACGCCAGCAGATTGACAGGCTCGTTGAAGCGCTGAAAGCGATATAGGAGTATACAAGATGGAGTTGAGACCTGAACCTTTGATATTTGATTTGTCGTCCACTGGCCGTAAAGCATATACTCTTCCTGAGCTGGATGTGCCTGTGACGACCCTGCCAGGTGGCTATGTGCGAGATGACCTAAAGCTGCCTGAAGTGAGCGAACTGGATTTTGTGCGTCATTACACACACCTCAGCCAGAAAAACTATTCGATCGACACAGTTTTTTATCCCCTTGGCTCCTGCACGATGAAATACAATCCCAAAGTGCATGAGAAAGCGGCATCGATTGAAGGGCTGTCCCAGGTGCACCCTCTCCAGCCTGAGGGGACAGTACAGGGCAGTCTGGAGCTGATGTACAACCTGCAGGAAGCGCTCATGGAGATCTCCGGTTTCGCCGGCGTGTCTCTCCAGCCCGCTGCCGGCGCCCACGGTGAGTTCGCAGGCGTGCTGATTATGCGTGCCTACCATACCAGCCGTGGAGATACAAAGCGCACCCGTGTGTTGGTGCCGGACTCCGCTCACGGCACCAATCCGGCGACCAGCGCTATGAGCGGCTTTACCGTGGTCCAAATACCGTCCGACGATCGCGGTAATGTTGATCTAGAAGCGCTGAAAAGCGCATGCGATGAGACCGTGGTTGGTTTGATGCTCACCAATCCAAACACCCTGGGTCTATTCGAAGAGCATGTCCTGGAGGTTTGCGAAACGGTGCATTCCTGCGGCGGCTTGATGTATGGAGATGGTGCCAACCTGAATGCCTTGCTGGGTGTAGCCCGCCCAGGCGATCTGGGTTTTGATGTGATGCACTTCAACCTGCACAAGACGTTTACAACCCCGCACGGCGGCGGTGGGCCGGGCAGTGGTCCCGTCGGTGTGAACGAGCGTCTGCTGCCTTTCCTTCCCGGACCGATCGCTATGAAAGAAGGAGACCTCTATATCCTTCATACCCCGGAAAAATCCATCGGAAGGTTGAAGTCTTTCTTTGGGAACTATGGTATGTTCATCCGTGCCTATACCTATGTCCGCATGATGGGTCCGGATGGTTTGAGGGCGGTTGCCGAAAATGCCGTGCTGAATGCCAACTATCTTAAGGCACTGGTCTCCCCGCACTTCCCCCTGGCGGTGGAACGCACCTGCATGCACGAGTTCGTTGTGCATGGCGATATCCCCGATACGGACGTCATCGCACTTGACGTTTCGAAGCGTTTGATTGACTTCGGTCATCATCCACCTACCAATTATTTCCCTCTGATCGTTCACGACGCGCTGATGATCGAGCCGACCGAGACCGAGAGCAAACAGACCCTGGATGAATTTGCCAGTGCATTAGTGCAAATCGCTGAGGAGGCGAGAACCGATCCCGAGCTTCTCCATACCGCGCCACACACCAGTCCGGTAACGCGATTGGATGAAGTTAAAGCCGCCCGCAGCCCTGTCTTATGCTATAAAGGGTAATGTATAGTACTTCTACGAGGACCCTTGACCAGTTTATGGGTGAGTTCCAGCGCAAACATGGCTGAGGGATAAATAGAAGTTACGAGTTCCGGGAAAAAAGGATGTGATTGGGTGGGCGTCGCCCACCCAATCACATCCACTCCCATCAATGGCAGAAGACCGGAGTATAAGTTGAAGTCAGTCCATTTAAAACACTAGCGTAAATTTCAATGAAAAGGCGTGTCTACATCGCTTATACCGGCGGGACGATCGGCATGCAGAGAACCGAGCGTGGTTATCAGCCTGTGCCTGGTTATTTGCAGGAGCTGATGGAGGCAATGCCGGAGTTCCAGCACCTGAACGTACCAGAATACACATTGCATATGTACGATCCATTGCTGGATTCATCTAATATTATGCCTGAGGATTGGTGGGTCATCGCCAGGGATATTGCTGAACATTACGAGGAGTATGATGGGTTTGTGGTGGTCCATGGCACGGACACAATGGCATACACTGCCTCAGCGCTGGCATTCATGCTGCAAGGGTTGTCAAAACCGGTCATATTGACCGGATCCCAGATCCCATTATGCGAGCTGCGCAATGATGCCCGGGACAACCTGCTCACCAGCCTGCTGGTTGCTGCCAATCAGCCCATCCCCGAGGTGTGTCTGTATTTTGCCAACAGACTGCTGCGCGGCTGCCGTTCGGTGAAAGTCAGCGCAGATGGCTTGGATGCATTTGCTTCACCTAACTTCCCAGCCCTGGGTACAGCCGGTGTCGATATCCATGTGGATTGGGAGAGAGTATTGCCCATGCCGGCATCAGGATTGCCGCTTACCATCCAGCATTTGGAACAATCATACGTCGGTGCGCTGCGGCTGTTCCCTGGGATCTCCGCCAGGGTGCTGCACAACATCCTGCAGCCGCCCTTGCAAGGATTAGTACTCGAAGCCTACGGGGTTGGGAATGGCCCAGATCGGGATCACCAATTCCTGGATGTGCTCGGTGAAGCAGCCGGGCGCGGGGTAGTTATCCTGGATTGCACCCAATGCCTACAAGGTACAGTTGACCTGGATGATTACGCCACCGGAGCAGCCTTGAAAGAAGCCGGGGTTATCAGCGGGTACGACATGACCAGCGAAGCCGCGCTGACCAAACTGTACTACTTGTTCAGCATCGGGTATTCCTCGGAAGAAGTGGAAGAGAGAATGTCTGTAAGCCTGCGGGGAGAGCTGACTGTACCAGAGTAGATGTCCTTTAATTACAGCCTAACTACAGCATATCCGCTGACAATCTTTGGAAACATTGGAGACATTTTCGCAAATCTGGGGGTATTACCTGATATATTGGCAGTCCCTGGACATATCAGGCTGTGGTGGCTACTTCGCTTATCCATCAGGTTTGGAATGAATTACGGGCTGTTATCACCGTCTCGCCAGCAAATTCCTGAGTTCGCGAGTCAGCAGGCGATCGAATCCGAAAAAACAGCGCACAGAAGATCACCCAAAAGTAGATATTATTGAACCCTCACCCAATCACAAACAGGCCATCAACTATG
>JAQBDA010000027.1:0-7328 GCA_032124675.1 Chloroflexota bacterium | reverse complement strand
TTCCGAGGCGCTGGCAACGGCTGCCCGGCGTTTCGGCGTGGAGATCGTTGCCGGTAAGCAGGTCTCGAAGGTGATCATCGAAAGTGGCAGGGCAGCAGGCATACAGATCGAAGGTGGTCTGACAGTTCGCGCCCGTGCGGTGGTCTCCAGCGCCGACCCGCGGCGGACATATTTCGGTCTGGTCGGAGCGACCAACCTGCCGGTAGGGGTCGTGAGAGAGGTCAAGAATTTCCGCATGCGCCCGAGCATGGCACGCGTCACCCTGGCGCTGAATAAGGTACCTGAGTTCCTGAGTGCGGACCAGTCTGATGCGCTCGAGAGATTGAGCGGACACAACCTGATCTGCCCCAGCCTGGAATACCTGGAGCAGGCCTATGACGACCTGAAATATGGCCGCTTCTCATCCCATCCAGTGCTCGATTTTGTCATCCCGACCATCACGGACAGCACTTTAGCACCGACAGGGATGCACCTGATGGATGTGGATGTGTATTATGCTCCTTATGAGCTTCAGGACGCCACCTGGGACGAGCTGCGAGAAGAATTTTTAGAAACTGTAATCGGAATGCTGGAAACGTATGCCCCGGGCATCCGGAAAAGCATTGCCAAAACGCATCTGCTCACGCCGGCTGATATGGAATCCGAGCTGGGGCTGACCTATGGGGATATCTACCACGGGCAGATGGGGCTGGACCAGCTGCTGATGATGCGCCCGGTAGCCGGTTATGGACGCTACCGGACGCCGGTTGAAAACCTGTATCTGTGCGGGGCAGGGACGCATCCAGGGGGCGGTGTGACCGGCGCGCCAGGTTATAACGCTGCCAGGGAGATTCTTGGCGAATTAAGGCGAATGCCAGAGCAGTGAGATTATTTAGAAATCTACGACGAAAAAAAGCGTCACGGGCTTTTGCGTATTCGCACCCCGCGTGAAGTGACGACAGCTGTCGTTCCTGATAATGTCAAAAGACCAAAGCTGTGCAGTACTTTTTCCAGGAGATCAACCATTGGTCTGATTCCATCCTGGTCCGGTCGAAGCAGCAATACCCCTGCATGAGTTCCTGGTGGATATACACGGATATCCGCGAAGCCCTTATCGGCTGTAATCAGAAAACGCTCCTCCATCTGGATCTTGTGCCACACTTCGGTGTCCTTCCAGCCTGTCATGGATTGTTCGACTATCGCGTCCGCATCATAGCCCGACTCTCGGCGTAGTGCAGCAACTCGTTTTGGCAGGTCTTCGTCGACTTTGATCTTCACAGGTGCTTCTGATACTGGTTAGTCTAACCGGCAAGAGGGTATACAATTTCTTGAATCAATACTTCGGCGGCATAAGCCAGGGCTGCATATATGTCATCGTCGGTCAATTGGGGATACGCATCACGGATATCATCGAATGTCATACCATCTGCTAAGCTGCCAACAAGTATAGCCACTGGTATACGGGTTCCTTTTATGCATGGGTCGCCGTGATGAATATCTGGTTCTATTGTAATTCGATCTTGCCAGTGTCGATTCATGGAGACCTCCATCCGTCAAACCAGGATATTATTTTACTCTAGTTTGTCAGCTGTGGTGATCTAGGTGAGATACCGTGTGCAGTCCTGACCTGCGCCTTCCGGCACACATCCCTAAGGTTAATATACCAATTTGTCAGTGATGATCTGCAGTATCTAACCTGATTGAATACAGACAATTGAGCTGCTGATTAGCGGCTGCTTGTTAGCTTAAGCGGCTGATAAACGCCTCACCCTTGGCGAGCAGCTCGCGGTGGTCGTCTGGCGCGGGCAGCTCCTGGAGCAGCTGGTATGTGTACTGGCGCAGCACATCCATCGCCTGGGGACGTCCCTCTTCGACCCAATTCTCCATCGAGTAGCGCGGGAAGATAGGGCTGGTGTAATAGGCCTGCTTGTAATTCGCCAGGGTGGTGGGAGAGGTGAGGAAATGCCCGCCCGGTCCTTCGGCTGCGATCTCATCCAGGCAAGCGGCCTGCTCGTCGAGCCGGAATCCATTCGCATAGTCACGCACCTGCTGGATGACCTCGTGCACGTAAACACAGTTTGTCGGGGAGAAAGCCTTGGAGGTCAGGGTGTCGCCGACGAAAGGCGAAAGACCGCCTGTGGTCAGGCAGTAGGTCATGTGGTTCATCCAGTACATTTCGGCAGACAGCAGATCTGGTCCCCAGCCGTTGCCGCTGCCAGAAGTGCCGGCATGCGGCAGACCGTAGTGAGCCATCATCTCAGCGCAGGCCAGGTTGACCAGCATGCTCTGCGAGTCGTAGAAATTGACCATCGTCTTCATATCAAAGTAGGCGGGCAGCATGCCCAGGATAACCGGGGTGCCTTCCTTCATCAATTGGCTGACAGTCAGACCGGCAAGCAGTTCTGCCAGGAGCAGCGCCAGCGTGCCGGCCGATGTGATTGGTGTGGACATGCCTGTCATGCCGTAGTTCGAGTAGATGAAAGGAATACCGCGCTGGATGGCAACCTGCATTTTGTCCAGCGTGCCGTCATTTATGACCAGCGGCGAGACCGGGTTGAAATATGGGATGACAAACGGTCGTTCTGCCTGATCTCCGTGCAGGTGTTCCACTAAATCCAGCACAGCCGGGAACTTGCTCTCGTCTGAGATCAGGATCACCAATGGTTTGATCGTATTGGCGACCATATCCAGGGTGGCGTACAGATCGGATACTGCCGGAGGTACATCCTGCAGCACACCGATGGTAGAGATCACATCGTAAAGCGGCAGCCTATCCCCGAGGCGTACGATTTCTTCCATGTGCGGTCTGGCAAATTTCACCAGCTCGTCGGTAAGCGGGTCCTGGTAATAAAGCGAAGTAACACCGATGCCGAAGCGGTGGCGGTCCGCGCCCAGGCGGAAGGCAAGCTCGCCGCGCCGGTTGTACACTTCGACAATGCCTGGAGCCGCGCCCAGAGCCCATTCCACAATCTCGGGGGGCAGGCGCACGATATCCCCGTCCGCGCTCGCCGCTCCCAGCTTGCGTATCAAGAGCTCCCGTACCGGCAGGGAATCGACTCGCACACCAGTCTTTTCCAGGATCTGTAAAGCATATTGGTGTACCTGTGCTATCTGGTCCGGGTCGAGCAGTGCCAGCTTTGGACGGACATTATGCATTTGGTTCATGGGAGCTCTCCTGATCAGTAATGGTTTACATTTTAATTGACACCGTGCTAAAATAACAAGGAAGAACATTCTACTATCAGAGCGGCAGGTCATGTATTCATATCTAATTTTAGGTGCAGGACGTCAGGGAACGGCAGCCGGATACGATATGGCCCGCTGGGGGGATGCGCAGCGTGTCATCTTTGCCGATATCGATGGCGAAGCGGCGCGCAGTGCCGCACAGCGCGTTAACGAAATGCTGGCAGTGGAGATCGCCGAGGGTCGCACATGCGATGCCAGCGATCCGACCTCGCTCGCTGGGGTGCTGCACGGGGTGGATGCTTGCCTGAGTGCGGTGCCGTATTATTACAACCTGGAGATCACCAGGGTCGCGGTGCAGGAGGGCGTATCGCTGTGTGACCTGGGTGGTAATATCGACATCGCCCGGCAGCAGCACACCTTCGATACACAGGCGCAGGCAGCAGGTGTCAGCGTAATCCCAAACTGCGGGCAGGTGCCGGGTATGGGCACTTCCCTGGCAGTCTATGCGATCGAGATGCTCGATGAAGCAGTGGATGTGTATATGTGGGATGGCGGCAACCCGCAGAAGCCGCGCCTGCCTTTTCAATACCTGCTGACGTTTCACATCGCAGGCCTGACCAACGAGTATGCAGAGCCGGCCATCTTCTTGAGAGATTGGAAAATTACCCAGGTGGAGCCGATGAGCGAGGTCGAGACGGTCGAGTTCCCACCGCCGATCGGCACCCTGGAGGCATTCGTGGCGGGCGGCGGGACGGATACCATGCCCTGGACGTATGAGGGCAAACTGCGCACGCTGCAGAACCTGACCCTGCGCTACCCGGGTCATCACGCCCAGTTGAAAGCCTATTACGAGCTGGGTTTGTGGGATCTGCAGCCGGTGCAGGTGGGTGATCTTGAAGTCGTGCCGCGCGAGGTTTTCCATGCACTCTTCGAGCCGAAGGTGGTGTACCCGGAAGACAAGGACCTGGTGATCGTGCGTGTACGGGCGACGGGTAAACTGGATGGCAGGCAGGCTGAAGCCTTCGTTGAGATAATAGATTATTATGATGACGAGACAGGCTTCAGCGCTATGGAGCGCGGAACAGGATGGAGCGCGGCGGTTGTCGCAGAGATGATGGCGCGTGGAGAGACTCCCAGGGGAGCTGGTGGTGTTGAGAAGATGGTCCCTGCAAGGCCGTATGTCGAAGCGTTGCGCCAGCGAGGGATGAGCGTGACAGAACGCATCATATAATATTTACCAGCACAAGAGAGGAGGTGGACTGCATATTAAGACGAGTCTGGCTTTGACATTGATTTGTTTAGGATGATCGTTCCAGAACTGCTGTACACGCTGCACAGCATGCAGCATGGGCTGCAATAGCAGTGTGGGCAGCAAATCCAGACCAACAATATACGAAGAGCGACTATCAACCCACAGGAGGATGATATGAGAAAGCCTTATCTTGCAGTGACGCTGTTTATCCTTGCCAGCTTTATCCTGGCATCGTGTGCTCAAGCAACCCCCGCCCCAGCTAATAAACTCGATGATGTCAAAAACCGCGGCATCCTGGTCGTATCATCGGACCCGGCTTACCCTCCGCAGTCTGAGCTGGTGGAAGACGCCACCCGGGCTTCAGATACGAAGTGCAGCTCCGACCAGCAAACCGTGGATGAGCTGCGCGGTTTCGATATCGATGTCTCCAAGGAGATCGCCAAGCGGCTGGGTGTGGAAGTGTGTTTTGTGACTCCTGACTGGACGCTGATCACCGCCGGCAGCTGGGCAGACCGCTGGGATATCAGCGTTGGCTCGATGACCATCACGCCGGAGCGCATGGAGAACCTGTATTTCTCCCAGCCGTACTACACCACCCCGGCAGCGTTTTTCGTGCACGTCGATAATACGTTATCGCAGCCTTCAGACCTCTCGGGGATGAAGGTCGGCGCGTGCACCGGCTGTACCTATGACGCCTTTTTGGCAGGGACGCTGCAGATCCCGGGCGAGACGATGAACTATGTCGTCAAAGATGTCCAGTTCACCGGCTACGAGACCGACTTGAACGCTTTGCAGGACCTGACCCTGGGCGATGGGGTGCGCCTGGATGGGGTGCTGACTGCCGAACCTACTGGGCAGGGTACCATTGCAGACGGCTTGCCGCTCAAGCAATTAGGCGACCCTGTTTTCTTTGAGTATCTGGCAGCAGCGTTCGACAAACATTCGACCCTGGATGCCATCCCGCTGGCGCAGGAAGTATCCCGAATCCTGGCCGAGATGCACTCTGACGGCACAATGGAAAAGCTTTCCCAGCAGTACTACGGCCTGGACCTGACCAGTGCCGCGGGCGAATTCGACCTGGGCCAACTCAAGCAGTGGTAGACTTGTAAATGACCGCAGGGTGAGGCTCTTTCAAGAGCCTCACCCTGCTTTACCCTCATCGCCAAGGAGGTAGATATGGCTGTCGACACCATGCGCTCTTTTGGTCCGGCAGGACCGGACCCTGATATCAGCATGGGGCAGAAGCTCATGGAGCTAGAAAGACGGGCGCGGCTCATCCACGCTCTACAGGTTGCTGTGGTGTGGGTGGTGCTCTTCATGATCCTGGGTCTGGCTTTGATGCTGCTGAATTTCGACCCAGGGTACGTGAGAGATCACTTCGGTTTCGTCCTGCAGGGTTTGTGGGTGACGATACAGCTGGCGCTGATATCGATCACCCTCGCTACGATCCTGGCTTTGTTGGGTGCCTTGGGTCGGCTTTCGACCAGCTCCATCGCGCAGGGTGTATCCGGATTTTATATCTCCCTGTTCCGCGGCACGCCGCTGCTGATCCAGATCTACCTGATCTATCTGGGCCTGCCGCAGATCGGCAGACAGTTCCAGGATCTGGGTATGCAGCAGCTCGGGCAGCTTTTCACCCTGAACGCATTCCAATCCGGCGTGCTGGCGCTGAGCCTGAACTATGGCGCTTACATGACCGAGATTTTCCGTGCCGGTATCCAGTCGATCAGCTACGGGCAGCGCGAGGCGGCCTCAGCCATTGGGATGAACCGCATGCAGATTATGCGGCGGGTTATCTTGCCTCAGGCGGTGCGGATCATCATCCCGGATATCGGCAACCAGTTCATCGCCATGCAGAAGGATACCGCCCTGGTCTCAGTGATGGGGATCTGGGAGCTCACCTTCCGCGCCAACCGGCTGGCCCGTCAGGAGAGCAAATTCATGGAGATGTTCGTCACGGCAGCCTTGCTGTATTGGATCCTGACGGTCGTGTCTTCCTGGCTGGAGTCACGCTTAGAACGAAGACTGGCAGAAGCTTATGAACGATAAACACATCATCCACGTCGAAGACCTGCACAAATGGTTTGGGTTACTGCACGTCATCCGCGGGGTTTCATTTTCGGTTGTGCCGCGTGAGGTGGTTGTGGTGATCGGGCGCAGCGGCTCGGGGAAGAGCACCCTGCTGCGCTGCCTGAATTTCTTGGAGTCACCTTCATCAGGTGTGATCAGTGTCGCTGGGCATGAGGTGACAACGGGACCGGGGCTCAAACCGGATGGCAAAAAAATCATCGATCTGCGCTTGAGTACTGGTATGGTGTTCCAGGAGTTCAACCTGTTCCCGCATATGACCTCCATACAGAATGTGATCGAAGGGTTGATCACCGTCAAAGGGGTGAAGAAGGATGAAGCCATCCCGATCGGCGAAAAATATCTGGATAAGGTGGGCTTGCTGGAAAAACGCGATGTGCATCCTATCCGCCTGTCCGGAGGCCAGAAGCAGCGCGTGGCGATCGCCAGGGCACTGACCATGGAGCCCAAGGTGCTGCTCTTCGATGAGCCGACGTCCGCCCTCGACCCGACGCTGGTCGGCGAGGTGCTCAACACCATGCGCGAGCTGGCCGAGACCGGTATGACCATGATCGTGGTCACCCACGAGATGGCGTTCGCCCGCGAGGCCGCCGACCGCGTGTACTTCATCGAGGAGGGCGTGTTCCTGGAGGCGGGTCCGCCGGAGCAGGTGATCGAATACCCGCAGAACCAGCGGACCCGGGAGTTCCTTGCCCGGACCCTTGGGACCGGACCCGGCACCGCCGCCGCTGCCGGAGCCGTACCTCAGGGGGTCGCGCCGTCATCCGCCCATGCCGACGAAGGCATCAGCAAGCCTGACGTCCCCCTTGCGGAGCGGGACCAC
>JAQBDA010000026.1:0-4183 GCA_032124675.1 Chloroflexota bacterium | reverse complement strand
CGCTGCCAGCGCTGCGCGTGGGTAGAGCGCCAGCCAGGTCCCTTGCAAAGGAAAGAAGGCGATGCCGGTGTACTCGGGGTTGTGGGGCAGCCCCAATCCGTCGCGGTAGAAGCGGGTCGAGCGCTCCAGGTCTGCCACGCCAAGTGTGCTAATGCTGATCCTGGGTTCCATCTTCTGCCTCCTGTAATAAAGACTTCTGCTTCGCGAACCTGCTTCAGGTTGGCGCTGTTCCTCTTTGCTGCTGCATGGCAACCTATTCGGCGCCCTCCGGAAGGTGCTGATGTGCGAGCGCCGAAGGCGTCTGGCAGCCGACAATCGCCGGAGCCTCGTGGAAGAGCTCGTCGTTCTCGAGTGCCGCCACCATGAACAGGGCGTAGTCCACCCGGCGGGTCATGTTGCTCTCCAGGATGGGGTCGCCCACGTGCTGGCTCCAAACCGGCAGGCCCTGGCTCTCGCCCTCTTCGAGGTCGCTGCCGCGCACGACTGTCCACAGCGTGTCGCTGGCAAACACGCGCTGGCACGCTTCCACCTGGTCGTCGATATCGACCATGTGGGTCAGCCTCCCCAGCCAGCGCCCGACCGTCTCCTGAAATTTCAAGGATGCTGGGTACACATCCTTGCCGTCGCGGCTGATATGCCGGCCGCAGGAGAAGATCAGGCGCGCCTCGGGCTGCGCGTAATCGAGCACTGCCTGGGCAGTACCCGTTGAGTACTGCTGAACTCCCCAGGGCACCAGCACGGTGAGCACACCATCGCAACCGGCGACGGCCTGTTGGATGACCTGGCGGTCGTTCGTCGCTCCAGGTATGACTGTGATGCGCCCCTTGAACCCGTCCAGCTTGCCCACACTGGGCTCTCGACAGACGCCAACCACTTCGTAGCCCCGGTCCAGCGAGTGTTGCACCATGTACTGTCCGAGCTTACCGGAAGCCCCCACGATACAAACCTTCTTTATGTTCTTTGTAGACATCCTCTTATATCCTCAGTCTTCTTTTAGCGATCTCATGTAAGCCGAAAATGAACTCAAGTCCTAGTGATCTTACCAATTCCAAATTGGCGGTGCTGCAAACCCCAGTGACTTCTGCTCCGAAATACCTGGCTATTTGAGTGATTACTTTGCTTCTATGCGCCGCAATCACTCAATGCGCCGCAATCACTCAATGCGCCGCAATCACTCAATGCGCCGCAATCTCTCAATGCGCCGCAATCTCTCAATGCGCCGCAAACGTGCCATGGCGATAGACCCTATAAGCGGCCCGATCGCCAGCACGGCAAAGGCGTAGCGCCAGCCCACGACCTGCACCAGCTCGGGGATCAGGCGGATGGAGAAGATGGTTATCGTAAAGCCGATCAGCTGCTGGGTGGTGGCGGCAGTGCCGATGTATTTGGGCAGGGCGTATTCAGCGACGCTGGCCGAGAACTGGGCGCTGTCGGCGACGACTGCGAAGCCCCAGACGATCAGCAGCGGGACAAGCAGCCACAGGCCGGCACCGAACAGGAAGCCGACCAGCAGGCAGCACGCCCCGCTGACTGCCATGCAGGCGATGGTGACCACGGGTCGCCCGATGCGGTCGGCAAATGCGCCAGCGAGCAGCGACCCGAGCGCACCCACCCCGATCACCGCAAAGCCCACGATGCCGGGTATATAGCCCAATTGTGCTGCGTCCCAGCCTGCCGCGATCATGCTGGCGCTCAGAAAGACCGGCACCCAAGCCCACATGGCGTACAGCTCCCACATATGACCGAAGTAGCCGAAGTTCGCCAGGCGCACCCCGGGGTCTCGAAAGGCTTCTATTGCATAGCGCCAGCGGAATTCCGCCGGTGGCAGGCTGTATGGACCCTCGCGGGTGAAGAAAGCGACCATGGCTGCGCCGGCGAGCGCCAGCCCGCTGGTTGCCAGCACCAGGCGCTGCCAGCCTGGCATCCCAACCGCCAGGATGAGCTGTGGTGTGGCATTGCCGACCACCAGCGCGCCAATCAGGGTGCCGAGCGCCAATCCAAAATCACGCCGGAACCAGGTGCGGGCCAGTTTGACCGCGGGGGCGTAGATGCCGGCCAGGAAGACGCCGGTCAGGAAGCGGTACAGCAGCGCCTGACCGAGGGAGCCTGCCGCCAGAGCAACCAGGGCATTTGCAGCAGTCGCCAGCAGGGCAGAGACCACCATCAGACGGCGGGTGCGGAAGATGTCCGCCAGGTTGAACGAGGCGCTGAGCAGGGAGCCGGCGACGAACCCGACCTGCACCGAAATGGTCAGCCCGGCCTGCCCACCGGCATCCAACCCCCACAATGCGGTGAGTGCCGGTACGACCGCCGAGGCCGAGAACCACAGGCTGAGGGTCAGCATCACGCCCAGCGAGAGCGTGGCCAACGACTTCCAGCGTCCAGCGTCATCCGGCATGGTCAGGCGGGTCTGGCCCCGCTGAAGAAGCCTATCGTCCCGAAGAGCGTGGATATGCCGCCGTGATACTGCACTGCCTCGAACCCGGATGCCATCATCATATGCGGCAGCAGCCCGCGGAGATTGGCTGCGATCTGCCCGGAGCGGGCCTGGATATGTGAGCTCAGGTGCCCCATCTGGCCTTCGGGGGTGGAGAAATCGGCGATGTGCAGCTCTCCTCCGGGCTCCAGCACCCGGTAAACCTCGGCAAAGGTGCGTAGTTTATTTTCCGTAGTGAGGTGATGCAGCATCAAGCTGGTCAGCACGCGGTCGAATGCCCCATCCGGGTAGGGCATATCGAAGGACATGGCCTCGTCGATGGCGATATCGGCGCCCCGGCGTTCGATCTTCTGGCGGGCGATGGCCAGGATCTTCGGGTCGCCATCCAGACCGGTCACGCGTGCCCCCGGAAAGGCCTGCTTGACCATCAGCACCAGCGTCCCCGTTCCGCAGCCTAAGTCGAGCACGGAGCTGGCATCGCTGAGATTGGCATATTCGATGAGCTGGCTCTTGAACTTCTTCTCACGGATGAAGAACTTAATCAGCGGGTCGTAGAAGCGTGCCAGGGAGAAATAGCCCATAGCGGGGATGAATTCATCGTGGCCAGACATTGGTCTCCTCTATATATCAGATGCTCCCGGCAGCCCGGACGTGGATGTTCGCCTTGCGCTGCCAATCCGGGGGCTTGAACAGCCACTTCACCCAGTCGACGTCTGGACCCACGCTCCCCGGCGGGCGGTGGTCCCGGTTAATGCCGATCACATGGATGAAGCCGGCGCGGATGAGCGCCTCCTGTACATCCGAATCGAGGTTTGCCACGCTCACCTGGATGTCGATGATATCTTTGGCTGCCAGCCCGGGCACGGCGGTCGAGCCGATATGGTCGATGCGCAGAGCCAGGCTGCCAAGCGATCCACGCAGCAGCCGGCCCAGCGTGATGAATTCATCACGCCAGCGCTCCTGGTGGGGTAGGATCGGCAGCAAATGTCCTCCTTCTTGTCAGCGAACAGTTCTCTTGGTACCCGTGCATTTCGCCATACGGATTTTTATCAAATACAAGCTCTATTGTAGCGAATTGCCATGGATTACTGGGATAGAACGGATCAATGGAGCGTGAGCGCAGTATACTGGTGGATTATTTCACCGCCATATCGAATAATGCATTTACTGTCTTCCAGTTTCGGGTGGTGGCCGGAACGCCCAGTTTGCGCTCGAAGAAGTGGTTGGATAGTTTGCTGCGCCCGTAGCCTTCCGGGCAGAACAGGAAGATCTCTGCCTCGCCGATTGCAAACTCATCGCTGGTGTCCGGCGGGACGTTCAGCGCCTCCAATTTGTCCTGGGCAGGCTGGGAGAGCAGAAAAGTGACCAGCAATCTGTTCGGCTGTGTGCCAGGTCGATCAGCGAACGGGCTGCTCTCCAGGATGCGGCGGAAGTCTTCAGGGTGGCGGATGAATACGGGCACTGCAAAACCGTAGACCTGCTCGATGCGTGCTTCGATGCGGGCTGCGAGCTCGACAGCATCGTTTTCCGGGCTATCGAAGACGACGTTGCCGCTCTGCAGGTAAGTGCGCACGGACGCGAAGCCCAGCCCCCGGTACAGGCCTTTCAGCCCAGCCATCTTGATCTTTTTCTGCCCGCTGACGTTGATTCCGCGCAGGAGTGAGATGTGGGTGTACATAGATCAGAACTCCAGTTTACGCTCGAGGCTAATAGGATAACATAAGGACAGGCGATCCTGCCAGGAGC
>JAQBDA010000025.1:0-3878 GCA_032124675.1 Chloroflexota bacterium | reverse complement strand
CCTCTCTCCGTTACCAACTGCGTAAATCCTATAATGTTAGAACATAGACAATTGGTGCATGGGCGCGGCTGTTTTGCCCAGGCCTGGGGAGCAGCCGAACTGCTGCGAACCTGGATCGAGATAGAGGACTGAGTAATGCGGAATTTACGGGTGTTCCCCGATTTAGATCGCCTGGCGCAGGCTGCTGCTGGCCGTGTTCTGGAGGTCGGGAACACTGCCATCGCCGGGCGTGGAGCATTCACACTGGTGCTGTCTGGAGGTTCGACACCGATTCCAGTGTATCGGCTGCTTCGCCAGCAGAGCCAGGCGCTGGATTGGGATAGGGTGCACGTCTTTTGGGGGGACGAGCGCTGCCTGCCGCCAGGGGATTCGCAGAGCAATTACCATCAAGCACGGCAGACACTGCTCGCTCATACTTCAATCACGACTGAAAATGTGCACCGCATACAGGGTGAGCTGCCGGCCAGCCAGGGAGCGGGGGAGTACCAGACCCATCTTACCGGTTTTTTTGCCAAACACCCGGCGCTGGGCTGGCAGAAGGTCGCCGGCAAACGCTTCCCCTCATTCGATTTGATCCTGTTGGGCATGGGAGATGACGGACATACCGCCTCGTTGTTCCCCGGCTCGCCCGCCCTGGAGGAGATAACACGATGGGTGGTTGGCGTGCAGCACGACCAGCCTCCGCCGCCTCTTGTGGACCGGGTGACTTTTACACTGCCGCTGATCAACTCAGCAGCGTATATCATATTTTTGGTATCGGGGGAGAGTAAAGCCTTGCGTCTGCGGCAGGTGTTCGCTGATGAATTAGAATCTCACCTGCCTGCCGGGCTAGTCAGACCCGCATCTGGTGAGCTGGAATGGATGGTTGATAGCGCCGCGGCGAGCGCCCTATCCGGGGGTATTTCTTGAATTTCTGCTATATCACAGCTGCTTATGAAGGGGATATTTCGACCGCGTTCTTACCATCTGGCAAGATGAGCGGGGTGCCGTATTCTGGATGGGGGACGACATTGATCGGCACATTGTAAACTGCACGCAGGTTGCTCTGGGTGAGGACCTCCTGAGGCGTCCCGGAGATATGGATATGCCCATCTACCAGCAGCGCGACCAGGTCGGCGTACAGCCCGGCCAGGTTCAGATCGTGCAGAACGAGCAGAACAGCCAGCCTCTTATCGACGGTGAGTTTGTGTACCAGGTTGAAAAAGTTGGATTGGTGTTCGAGGTCCAGGTGGGTTGTCGGTTCATCCAACAGCAGGATCGGTGTGTCCTGTGCCAGAGCGCGTGCCAGCAGGACGCGCTGCTGCTCACCACCGGAGAGCTCCCCGACCCTGCGCTCTGAAAGAGCAGTCAGCCGGGTCTGCTCTAAAGCCATCTCCACCAGCCTGTGATCGATGGCTTTGGTTCGGCCTAACCAGCCAAGATAGGGAGTTCGCCCCAGTAAGACGCTCTGCTGGACGGTGAAAGCCGAAGGCAGCTGGCGTGCCTGGGGTACTACCGCCAGGTAGCGGGCACGCTGCGCCGCGGTCAGCCCTGAGAGATCAATCCCATCGACGAATATTTTCCCCTGACGCGGTGCGAGTACACCGCTGATCGTGCGGATCAGAGTAGTTTTCCCGGCTCCGTTCGGACCGATGACGGCCATAATGCTCCCCGGTGATACCCGCAGCGTAATCTCGCCCAGGATATCATGGCCATTGTATGCGACAGACAGATTCTGAATATCCAGCATATTTTTTTCCCGTTTCACCTATTCTTGGCAAGTGTTGCCCGTTCAATTCCCAATCTACCAAAAAGCCTGATCTTTGGCGCGCCGCAGTATCCACAGGAAAAAAGGTGCGCCAGCCAGGGCTGTGACAATCCCGACCGGCAAGGTCTGAGGCGCCAATACCACCCGGGCGAGAATGTCTGCCACCAGCAGGGCAATGCTGCCGCCGATGATGGATAGCGGTATCAGTCGTCGATAATCGGCTCCCCAGATGAAGCGTACCAGGTGAGGAACGATCAATCCGATAAAGCCGATGATACCGGCGAACGCCACCGCAGCTGCAGTGGTTAGTGAGGCAGCCAGGATCAGGGCCAGCTTGGTGCGCTCTACCGGCACACCGAGCTGCTGCGCCTGTTCTTCACCGAACTGCATCACGTTCAGCAAGTGTCCGGAGAGGGTGAGCAATCCCAGGCCGATCACGATGTAAGGAAACATGGCATATACCGGGGCCCAGCCACCCATGATCGCGCCGCCCAGCAGCCAGGAGAATGACCTGCGCAGCTCCTCGTTCGACCGGAGCATCAGGAAGGATGAGAGCGAGGTTGCGAAGGCACTGACCGCCACCCCGGCCAGGATCAGCGTTGTCGTAGGAACACTGCGGCCCACACGCGCCAGGTTGTAGACGATAGCGATGGTCAGCATTGCACCAATGAAAGCCGCCACCGGCACCATAAAAAGCCCCCCCCACTGCGACGGCACCTTGATTGCCAGGCCAATCACGGCCCCCAGACCTGCACCGGATGCCACCCCGATCAAGTATGGGTCAGCCAACGGGTTCCGAAAAACACCCTGGTAAACGGCTCCGCTGCCAGCCAATGCAGCACCGGTAAGTGCGATCAGGGCTGTGTGCGGCAAGCGGATCTGGAACACAATGGCAGAAAAGCTTTCCGGCCAATGCGGGGATATATTCGCGCCCGGCAAGATGGATAGCAGCATCCGCGCCACGGTTTCCGGGGGGATAAATACCGCCCCGACCGCCACGCTGAGCAGCAATGCAGCCGCCAGCATCAGCAGCAGGTACAGGTAAGGGCGGATAGATGTGATCATGATAAGGATGGGCAGGGACAGACAGCAGGGGAGTGCTGCCTGTCCCAAACCCGCGCGCTATTCATATACCTCTGGATGCAGCAGGCGCGCCAGCTCCTCCAGCCCATCCACCATGCGTGGGCCGGGTCGGCTTACCAGGTTATCATCGAATGGGTACACCTGCTCTTTCTCAACTGCGGCGATCACCTCCCAGCCCGGACGAGCAGCCACATCCTCCGGCTGGACGCCTCCCCAGACGTAATCACCGAGCAGGATAATATCCGGGTTACTCGAGATCAGCTCTTCTACGCTGACCTGCACCCATTCGCCCTGCAGCGTGCTGCCCAGATTGGCACCACCAGCCATACCGATGAGTAAATCGATGAACGTGCCCGGTCCTGGGGTCCATGGGGCGTTTGGATCGGTGCTGTCCAACTCATAGAATACCAGGGGGTGGTAGCTGAGCGGGGCGATCTTCTCAACTACTGCGGCTACCCGGGACTCAAGCTCTGATATCAAGTCCTCTGCCTGGCTCTCTTGCCCGGTCAGACGGGCGACTTCCCGCAAGTTGGCATACAGCCCAGCCATATCGGTTGGGTTGGGCAGGTAGTAGACGGTCAGGCCGAGGTCCTCCAGAGTCTTAACCTGCTCGGCAGTGTTGATCTGCGCCGCCAGCACCAGGTCAGGTTGAAGCGACACGATCAACTCGTTGTTCAGCTCACCCCAACCGCCGCCAACATCTGGCAGCACCAGAGCCTCTTGTGGGTAATCCGAGAATGCATCCCTGCCGACAACCTGCTCGCCCGCTCCGACTGAGAAAAGGATTTCCGTGTTCGAGGGTGCCAGGGAGACGATTTTCTGTGCTGGCTGCTGAAGGATCACTTGACGCTGCAATCCGTCGGTGAATACCAGCTCTGCCGGCTGCTGCGGTTCCTGTGCTGCAGGCGCAGCACAGGCAGCTAACATTAACGTAAATACCAGGAATAAAATGGTTAGAAGCCGATATCTAATAGTCATTTCGATTTAATCTCCGCAATGGTCTTGTTGTGATGTATCAGTCTTCTTCAGGCAATCCAGTGACTTACTG
>JAQBDA010000024.1:0-19157 GCA_032124675.1 Chloroflexota bacterium | reverse complement strand
ATGGTCTGTCTGCAGACCCAGCCCGGCGGCGCATCTCATGAAGCAACGTGGTGAGGATGCGCGCCCCGGAACAACCCAGTGGATGCCCTAAGGCAATTGCGCCTCCGTTGACGTTGGTTATCTCCTGCCGTAAACCCAGCTCGGCAATCACCGCAAGCGACTGCACAGCAAAGGCCTCGTTCAGCTCGACAAGTTGCAGGTTGTCGACACTTAATTCCGCCCGGGCCAGGGCTTTGCGGGTGGCCGGTACCGGGCCGATGCCCATGGTGCGCGGCGGGACGCCGGCTGCCGCCGAAGCTACCACCCTTGCCATCGGTTTCAGACCCAGCTCCCGGGCTTTTTCAGCGCTGGTCAGCAGCACTGCGGCAGCGCCATCGTTCAGCCCGGAGGAATTGCCGGCAGTCACCGTACCGTTCTTACGGAACGCAGGTCTCAGGCGCGCCAGGGCTTCCAGGGTTGTATCCCGGCGCGGCCGCTCATCGGTATCCACCAGAAGCGGCTCGCCTTTGCGCTGCGGTACAGGTACCGGCACAATCTCCTCAGAGAACTTACCTGAGTCGATGGCAGCGATCGCCCGCAGGTGGGATTGGTAGGCAAAAGCATCCTGCTCTTCCCGGGTTATGGCCGGCATCTGCTCATAGATATTCTCGGCGGTCTCACCCATCGCCTCAGTACCATACATCTCTTGCATGACCGGGTTGGGGTAGCGCCAGCCGAGGGTGGTGTCCCACATGGTCTGGTTGCCCCATGGATATGCGTTCTCCGACTTAGGGACCGAATATGGGGCGCGTGACATGCTCTCAACGCCCCCGGCGATATAGGCATCGCCCTCCCCCACACGGATAGCGCGCGCCGCCTGGTTGACCGCGTTCAGCCCAGAGGCGCACAGCCGGTTGAAGGTCACCGCCGGCACCTCCACCGGGAAGCCCGCCAGCAGGGCGGCCATACGCGCCACGTTGCGATTGTCCTCCCCGGCCTGGTTCGCACAGCCCAGATATACTTCTTCCACGAGCGCCGGGTCGATCCCCGTGCGGTGGATGATGGCTCTTAAGACATGAGCCGCCAGGTCATCGGGACGCACCCTGGCCAGCGCACCGCCCAGCGCACCGATGGGCGTGCGTACGGCATCGATGATGACAGCTTCAGGCATACATAACTCCTTGGTTGGTCCTTGTGGAATGAAATCTACAGGTAGGGCATATTGTTGAATTATACAATCTTATTGGCGTCCCCGTTCAGACCTTGTACAGCAGGTCGATATAGCGCTTCAGCAAGTCGCTCACCACACCGCGCAGAGGCATGCTGCCTGCCATGCCGTAGACGGGTGCCATGCCGCCGCCCTCCTGCGGGTTCGCCTGGACATGGGCTACCCCTGCTTGCAGGTCTGCGATGAACCGTTCGGCGACGCCTGGCTCAGTGTGGCGCAAGGTCACCGCGATATGCACCGCCGGTGGACGCTGCAAACCGTTCAGACTCCAGCGCCGGGATGTCATGAAATCCAGCACCCGGTAGATATCCAGGCTGTCGGAGGTAAAGGCGATCACCCACAGCGGGTCGCCCAGCACGCGCAGCTCCGGTATCGCGGCGATGCCGCTGCGTATCGCCGCGCCGGTCTCGAGGATCATCTTCGCTGCTTGCAGGAAGCCCTGCTCGCCCATACTGAGCATGGCAGCCCAACATGCAGCGCTCAACGCGCCGGGGCGGCTGCCAGCCAAAGTGGGCGAGAGATACAGCCCGCCGGGCCAGTCTGGCGTGGCGTAGTACTGGTAGCGGCGCAGCTCAGCACCCCGGTAAAGCACCACCGAAGTCCCCTTGGCAGCGTAGCCGTACTTGTGCGTGTCAGCGGACATCGAAGTGACGCCCGGCAGGCGGAAGTCGAAGGGCGGCACCGGGTAGCCCAGGCGCTCCGCCCAGGGCAGGATAAAGCCGCCCAGGCAGGCATCCGTGTGGAAGCCGACTCCGTGCTGGCGTGCCAGTTCGGAAAGCTCCTCGATCGGATCGATCGTCCCGTGCGGAAATGCCGGGGCTGAACCGACAACAGCAATCGTATTGCGATTGAGCGCCCGCCGGGCCGATTTTACATCGGCGCAGTAACGGTCATCCACCGGGATGCGCACCAGCTTGATGTTGAAATACTGGGCTGCCTTTTCGAAGGCGGCATGTGCGGTGACCGGCACGATGATCTCCGGACGTTTGATTCCTTGGCGCTCGCTTGCCCGGTCCCGGTAGGTCTTCATCGCCAGCAGGATGCTCTCCGTCCCGCCGGAGGTCACTGTGCCGCCAATTTCCTCCGGCGCACCAATTTCACCCGTTGCAGCGCCCGCACCAAGCATATTTGCGGTCATCGAAACAATCTCAGCCTCATACTTTGTCGTGCTGGGCCAAATATCGGCGTGCAATGGGTTGCTCTGCGAGTTCAGTGCATACACCCGGTTGAGGAACTCGATATGGCTCTGGTCGCCATGATACACAGCACCAGATACGAAGCCGTCCTTCCAACGACCTGCCTCGATCTCCCGCATCGTTTCCATCTCTTCCAGGATCGCCCCCCGCTGGCGTCCCACTTCTGGAAGGCGGGCATAGGTTGAGAATTCTGCTTTATAAGGCTTGAGGTCTACTTCGATACCCTCCAGGAACTGGCTGTACTGCTCCTGGATCTCCCTGTCCACTGCCGGGATGGCGCGGATATATTTCTCCAGAAAGGCGATCAGCCTGGGGTTGAGGCGGCCCAGGTTGCGGGTGGCAAAATCCATCAAATCCACAGTTATTCCCTTCCGTGGCGGTTCAGGCGGGCGTAGATCGGTTTGAGGCTCTTGTACAGCTGCAAGTACTCAGCGAACAGCTCGTCATATATACCCCTGTTATCTGCAGACGGCTGGTAGGTGCCCTCGATCTGCACCCAGTCCGGGATATCCCCAACCTGCATGCGCCCGAGAGCCAGGTAAGCCAGGAAAGCCACCCCTGCCAGGTTAGCCTGGATAGGATCGCTGACCTGCAGCACAGTGCGGTCGAGCACATCAGCGCAGATCTGGCACCAGATCCCAGAGCGTGCCCCGCCGCCGACCATGCGGATCGGGTCCATCCGCCGCCCGGTAAATTTCTCCATACTCTCCAGCAGCCAGCGGCTGTTATAGGCCACGCCTTCGTACACTGCCCGCAGCATGTAAGATCGGCTGGTGGTGAGGGTCTGGTTGAAGAACCCGCCGCGCACATACGGATCTTCAACCGGTGCTCGTTCGCCGTACAGCCAGGGGGTGAAGATCAGCCGCTGGCTGCCGGCAGGCACCCCGGCCACAATCCGGTCGAATACCTGGTAGACATTCTCAGGCGCTTCCTCATGCGAGAGCTCATCCGCCGGGAAGAAGACCTGGTCGCGCAAGTAGTTCAGGCAAGCGCCGGCGCTCTCCTGCTCGCCGACCACCAGATACCTGCCCGGGATGGCAGAAGGCAGCGATGCCAGTCCCAGGAAGACATTGGTCTTTTTCATCGGCAGGTGGCAGACCAGCCAGGAGGATGTGCCGATATACAGGTGCGCCTGGTAATCTTCGACGGCTCCGGCGCCTACTGCTGCCGTATGGACGTCAGGGGCGCCGACCACCACCGGCAGACCCTCAGCCAGACCCAGCTCAGCGGCTGCCCGGGAGGTCAGCCCGCCCAACACCCCCACCGGGGGAAGCAGGTCGGGCAGCTTGCTGCGTTCTATCCCGGACATCGCCAGCAGCCGGTCGTCGTAGACGATGCGCTCCGCATCACGGTTGTCAGTCAGCCAGTGCAGGATGATTGAATCGAAGGATGCTACGTATTTCCCGGTCAGCTGCAGCCCAAGGTAATCGATCGGCTCCAGGAATTTATACGTCTGCCGGTAAATATCCGGGTGAGCGTCTTTGATATACAGGATATGGGCGATCGGGTCTTTGCCTGCGCCGGTTGGCATGCCGCCGGTAAGGCGAACCCAGGTCAGCAGCTTGCCCAGCGAAAATCCTGCCACCTGCAGCGGACCTTGCCCCAGGCGGCGCACCGCTTCCACGCCGCGCGTATCCATCCAGATAATAGCGTTCATCAGCGGTCGACCATCCTCCCCTACCGCTACGCTCCCCGACCACTGCCCGGTGCAGCCAAGCGCGGCGATCTTATCCAGCGGTACGAGCTGCCGACCCAGCAGCCGGCGGGAGGCACTGACAATAGCCCGCCACCAGTCTTGCGGGTCCTGTTCCGCACCTCCGCCCGGCAGCAGGTGCAGTAGGGTGGGCTCGAACTCACTCCCGATCACCCGCCCGCGGCGGTCAACCAACCCGACCTTAGGCCCAGAGGTGCCCAGGTCGATCGCCAGGATCAGCTCTTCCCCATTCTCCCCGGCAGCCTGACGTGCAAGCTGTTTTGACATATCTCCCTCCTATACTCAGCTGCGAGTATTGACCATAACCACGCTGGCAATGATCAACATGGTGCCTGCCAGCAGCTGCCAATCCAGTCTTTCGTTCAGGAATATCACCCCCAGCCCCACGCCTACCAGCGGAAAAATATAAGTAACCAGGACCGTGCGGGTCGGGCCGACCGAATGCAGCAGATAGAAATACAGCAGGAAAGCTCCCGCCACACCCAGCACTCCCAGCCAGACGATCGAAAACCAGGTCAGCGGCAGCTGGGGTAAAGTGACAGGCGACTCGAAGACGGGCACCAGAGTCCACATCAGCAGGTCGGCGCCCAGCAGCGGCACCAACGCCCGGATAACCAGGCTGAGCTCTTTGGTCGTGCGGCGCGCAAATACCGAGGCGAAGGCGTATGAGAGCGAAGCCAGCAGCACCGCCATCTGCCCCAGCAAACTGCCGCGTGGGCCGGAGAAAAGATCCCGGCTGAACAGCATGACGACCCCGGCAAAGCCCAACAGCAAGGAGAGCACCCGCTGGCGGGTCATGCGGTCATCGGTCAGGAATAGATGTGCAACGATCATTGTGAACAGCGGGGTGGTGCTGTTCAGCACGGCTGCCACGCCCGAGTCGATATACTGCTCGCCCCACGAGATCAGCGCATAGGGCAGGGCATTGTTGATCAGCCCCAGCAATGCCAGGTTGATCCATACCCGCCGCCGGCGCGGCCACTGCGGGCGGTTGTAGGCTGCCACGACCAGCAGCGCCAGAATGCCGAACAGCAGGCGCAGCGCCACCAACAGGATCGGGCCGATCTCCTGTACGGCGATCTTGATCCACAGGAAAGACGAACCCCAGACAGTGCCAAGAAGGATAAAAGCCAGCCAGTCTTTTGTTTTCATTATGCAGCCCTAGGGGGGACCGGCGGCGGTCGCCGCCGGTCGGAATATCAGATCATTGCGGTATCACCGCCGGTATAACCGCCGGATCAACCCTCCAGCGGCTCGAACCTGGCCTGGAAGAAGCGCAGATATTTGGGCTCGTAAACCATCTTTAGGCCGCGCGTTCTCTCTCTGGCATCGTAGACGGTCTTTACCGCTTCAGCAGTGACATCCATATGCGCCTGGGTATATACCCGGCGCGGGATGGTAAGGCGCACCATCTCCAATGCCGGATACCGGTGGTCGCCGGTCTCCGGATCGCGCCCGGCGCTGACGATGCCACGCTCCATGGCGCGGATGCCCGAGTCCAGGTACAGCTCGGCAGCCAACCGCTGGGCAGGGAACTGGTCCTGCGGGATGTGCGGGTAAAAGCGTTTGGCATCCAGGAAGATGGCGTGTCCACCCACCGGCTGGATGATGGGGATGTTCCAGCTCAGCAGCAGATCGCCCAGGTACTGCACCTGCCCGATGCGTGAGCGGATGTGATCTTCCTCGACCGACTCGCTGATGCCGATCGCCAGGGCTTCCATATCCCGCCCCGCCATGCCGCCGTAGGTGTGCAGCCCTTCATAGACCACCACCAGGTTGCGGGCAGCGTCGAACACATCTTCATCGTTGACAGCCAGCCAGCCGCCGATATTGACCAGGCTGTCCTTCTTGGCGCTCATCCAGGCGCCATCCGTGTAGCTGCAGAACTCCTTGAGTATCGCGGCGATGGACTTACCAGAATATCCATCCTCAAGCTCATGAATAAAGAAGGAGTTCTCAGCCATGCGGGTCGCATCCAGGTAGATCTTGATCCCGTAGCGGTCGCACAGCTCGCGCAGCGCCCGTAGGTTGGCCATGCTCACCGGCTGCCCGCCCGCCATATTGACCGTACCCGCCAGGCTGACATAGGGTATGCGCTCCGCACCCACCCTGTCGATCAGCGCCTGGAGCTTGTCCAGGTCTACATCCCCCTTGAAGGGGTGCAGGCTGGTAGGGTCGTGCGCCTGGTCGATGATCACATCCACAAATGTTCCGCCGGCCAGCTCCTGGTGCAGGCGGGTGGTAGTGAAATACATATTGCCGGGAATGAAATCCCCGGGTTTTATCGAGGCTTTGCTGATCAGGTGCTCTGCACCGCGTCCCTGGTGGGTGGGCACAACGTATTTGTAGCCATAATAGGTCTGGACGGCCTCTTCCAGATGGTAGAAATTGCGGCTCCCGGCGTAGGCCTCATCCCCCAGCATGATCCCGGCCCACTGGCGGTCGCTCATCGCGCTGGTTCCGCTGTCGGTGAGCAGGTCGATATAAACATCATCCGAGCGGAGCAGGAAGGTATTGTAGCCGGCAGCCTGGTTTGCCACCTGCCGCTGCTCCCGGTTCAACAGGTGGATCGGCTCAACCATTTTGATCTTCCAGGGTTCCGCCCAGGATCGGCGGCCGAACTGCTGCCCCATGGTCTGAGGGGTGGTTTCACGAGCCATTTTGCCTCCTATAACTTGGTTAGTACACCGCAGAGTGCGCGGAGATGGCTGAGTTTTACAGGCTCAAGATATACGCGGTTGAGTGTATGTCAGGTGGTGTAAGAGGGAAGGGACGCGCCCTTAATACCCTTGTTTATCCATGACCTGCGTAACTTCTAATAGAATTATAGCCCACCTACAATGGCTCGGACAGCCAATTCACTGGACCTCGACTGCATGCATGTGACCGGGGAAAACACCTCACTCACCGCCCTCCGGCCAGACCTGCAGTCCTTCCTGCCGGGCAGCTTTCAAGAGGTTGGTATCGAAACAGGCGAAGACCACCTCATCGCCTGTCAGATCCTTCCAGGCCAATGCGCTGGCAAGCTGAAGCGAGTCATAAGCCCGCAGCCCATGACTCCAGGCAGAGGCCGCAGCACGCTCAACAACTGAGGGGGAAACGGGTATTCGCAGGTAAGCCAGCCAATGGGATAAAAAATCCTGCCAGGCGACGGACATGGCAGCTTCTTCCACCCAACCCAAGTGGACAGCCTTCGACATGGCAGATGCCATCTCAGCCTGAGTCAGTGCAGATGTGCCAATGATCTGGCTTTGATCAAAATATGCAGTGACTTGCTCAGAGCCGGGTTCGCGGATGTATTTCTTGATCAGGGCGCTGGTATCGGCATACAGGTTCATTCACGCTGCTCGACCACCAGGTCTGATAACAAATGCTCGCTCGAGTTCACGGTTATTGGCTGGTAGGGCGGGACCGGCTGCCCATTCCATTCGACCACACCCGCCTCTACCATTTTCTGCAAGCGGCTGGTCAGATCAGGGCGGATAGGCAAAATTTGGCCAACAGGCTCGCCATGGGCAGTGATGATCAGCGTCTCACCAGCCTTCACCCGCCGCAGGTATTCGCTTAAGCGGTTCTTGAGTTCACGCACGCCTACGATTGTCTCTGGTATTGTACTGCTCCTTGTAGACACATTATACTACAAGTAGCTACATTGAGGGAGCAGCACGAGTCTGGCATCGCCAAGCATGAGCGCCAGCCACTCTTTGGCAGCACATTTCAGGTGCAGTTTAGCCAAAGGTCAAACTGCCCAGCTAAGACCGCCAGGTCTTAGCCCTTAATGCCCTTCCGGGCATTCTTTGATTCATACGGAGGATAGCAGATGCACCCCGAAAAGAGCATGGCACGAGACCGCCTGACCACCTGGGGTTCGCTGCCCAAGGTGGCGATCAGGATGTCAGATCGATAAGATGCCTGTGTCCCCACGTCACTATTCTCTTGACAAGAGTATTCTTATTGTAGATGCACACAATCAAAAAAGCAATAACTACAGACGTAACCCCGCCTACCTGAATATACTCACCCCCTCCAGCCGTAGCAGCCACTCCTTGGTCTTCAATCCCTCACCTGCGCCGTAGCCATGCAGGCTTCCGTCCGAACCCAGCACCCGGTGGCAGGGGATCACCAGCGGCATAGGGTTGGTCGCCTGGGCACGTCCCACGGCACGCGCGCCGCGCGGACTGCCGATCGTGCTGGCTATTTCGCCGTAAGTAGCTGTCCGCCCATAGGGGATGGCACAGGTCTCCCGAAGAGCCTGCTGCTGGAATGGCGTCATCACAGACCAATCGATGGGCAGATCGAAGGATCGCCGCCGACCGCCCAGGTATTCACCGATCTGCGCCAGCGCAGGCTGGACTTTCGCCGGATCGTAAACCACCCGTTTAATGCCCATTCGCCGAAGGGTCCGGGTGATCGTCGCCTGGTCCGCGGGAAAATCCACCGCCACCAGCCCCTGCGCGGAGACCGCAGCCCACAGCTCGCCCAACGGCGTCCCCTCTACACACCCAATCCAGACTACCTTATCATCAGATGCCATCATGCCACCATTCCCTGATCGACTGCTCCCGATTCACGACCCTCACCCTTCGCCCCTACCAGCCCCTTATCGCCAAATCCCTATTCACTGAAATCAATAATTCGTCACCACATCGATCAGGCCGCGCTCGCGCGCTAGATGATCACACCTGCGGTAGACCAGGATGGCTGCCAGCCCGTATACCACCGTCATCCCCAGCAGGATGGCGAAAAGCTGCTGGTCGCTGAAAGCCGACAGGGTCGGGAAGGCTTCTGCCACCGACCCGATCAGCGAGCGGCGCAGAAGTTCCAGCCAGTAAGTCACCGGCAGCAAATACCCGATCCAGCGCAAGAACGGGGGCAGTACCTCCAGAGGGAAGATTGCCCCGCTGAACAGGTAAAGCGCCCCGGCTACCGCTTCTCCCAACCCCCACATATGGTGCGCCAAGAGCAGCATAACACTCGCCAGGATCAACCCCAGCAGTGCCAGCATGTTCACCCCCACCAGCAGGCTGGCGACGAACAGCGGCCAGTTTACCAGCCTGAGGTCGATCTCCAGACTGAGGAACAGCACGCCGAACAGGATGACAACCAGCACAGAGAAGGAGGCGATAATAAAGCGCGCGACCCCGCGCCCCAGCAGGTAGGTGGGGAAGTGGATTGGCGCAACGTAGATATATTTCAGGGTCTTATAATGCTCGCGGTCGTCAACCACAGCCCAGGAGATACCCGTCATCACCTGCCCGACATAGATATAGAAAGCGTTGCCAAGGTAGATATAAGGGAAAACCGGTGATTCGAAGTCGCCACCGGTGATGACGCTGTACATGACTACCAGAATAGCCGCAGCAGATATCGGCTTCACCAGGGAGTAAACGGCGAACAGGAACGGGTCAGCCCAGTTCGATTCGATCTGCCAGCCCAACCAGGCAGCCAGGCGGAACGAGCGCAGCATGCCGGCCAACCTCCCCGTCTGGAGCTCTCTTCTAATGGCAGACATCCTTCAGCGACCTTTCATCGAAAACCAGTAATTATGCATGATCCCGTCCGCCTATCTGCGGCTCTCCGTCAGGCGGCCTTCATTGATCGCCAGGCCTTCTACATATGCCAGCAGCCAGCGCGCCCCGAGCAGGAATACTACGCTCATGATGACCAGGATGGCGATCTCAACCTCAACGGTCAAGAATCCGTACGTCTCGCCCGCCGGGAAGACAAGCTGGCGCATGGCATCCAGCCCCAACGTCAGCGGGATCAGCGAGGCGCCGGCTGCCAGCCAGAAACCCAGATTCTTGATCGGGAAATAGAAACCGGAGACCAGGTAGATCGGTTCCTGGGCCAGGTTGGAGATATGCCAGGCCTCACGGCTGAGCAGCAGAAACAGCGAAGCCGACATCATACCCATCCCATATAAAGCCACCATCGCCAGCATAAAGACGATGAATAACTGTAAATAATTCGCCACCTGGTACTGCACATCGAATATCCAGCTGCCCACAACAACGATCACAATCGCCCGCACCCCGGTCATTGCCAGCCCACCCACTGCCATGCCGAGCAAGATCGCAATCATCGAGCTGGGTGCCATGATATACAGCGCCAGATTGCCCTGCTCTTTCTCCCAGTAAAGCTGGCTGGACATGCTCCACAGCACGTTCATCCAGAAAGCGGTCATCGCGCCGCCCATCACCACGAAGCCGACGTACTCCTCCGGCGCCCCGATCGCCCGGTAGACAAAGACATACGCAGAGACAGCCATCAGCGGCAGGAAGATCTCAAAGAACATCCAGGATTTCTCGCGCTGTGCGCCGATCACGCGCGGATACGAACGACCGACCACCGTCTGGATGAAAAGCCGCCAGCCGCGGTTCTTCCTGAAGTGACGGTGCACCACCGGGGTGATGGTCCCGGAAGATGTCCGGCTCACGCCTCGACCTCCTGGGTGCTGGCGCGTTCAACTTCTTCCATACTGGTCCCTACCAGGGCCACGAATACGTCCTCCAGGGTGGGCTCGCGCTTGTTCAAATTTAGGATATGCTTGTCGGCTGAAGTCAGCAGATTGACCACGGCTGAGAGCACATCGTCTTTCTCGAGGATCATTTCCAGGGCTGAGTAGCCATCTTGAGGCCTGTGAATCACCTTACGCACTCCCGCTAGTCTCTCGAACTGCTCCACTGCCAGACCATCCAGAGGGCTGAC
Organism: Chloroflexota bacterium; assembly: GCA_032124675.1. GTDB lineage: Bacteria > Chloroflexota > Anaerolineae > Anaerolineales > UBA4823 > JAQBDA01. Next base: position 8,332 of record JAQBDA010000024.1, on the reverse strand, counting down.
TTCCATGCGGAATATGGCGTCTTTCTGCAGGCGCGTTTTCAACACCGCAGGTGAATCACATGCCAGCACCTTACCTTGATTGATGATCGCCACGCGGTCGCACAGCTCATCGGCTTCCATCATGTAATGCGTGGTCAGGAGCAGGGTGCGCGTGCGGTCTTCGTCGATCCACTTGCGCACGAAATTGCGCACTTCCCGCGAGGCGCCCACATCCAGACCCAGGGTGGGTTCGTCCAGGAACAGGACTTCGGGGTCGGTCAGGAAGCCGCGCACGATATTCATCTTCTGGCGCAGCCCGGTCGACAGGTCCGATGACTTGGTATTCATGCGGTCGGCAAGACCGACCACTTCCAGAAGCTCCCGGATGCGCTTGTTCGCTACTCCGGAGGTGATCCCGTAGAATTGGGCGAACATCCACAGGTTTTCACGCACTGTGAGCAGCCCATAGCCCGAAGACTCACCGCCGGAGACCATGTTGATGCGCGGGCGGATTTTGACGGCATCTTTTATCACATCGTAGCCAGCGACCTTCGCCCAGCCTGATGAGGGTCCCAACAGGGTGGTCAGAATTTTGATCAGGGTTGTCTTTCCGGCTCCGTTGGGGCCAAGCAGCCCGAACAGCTCACCTTTCCGGACCTGCAGGTCGACATTCTGCAGTGCGGTCAGCTCTTTGGGCTCAGTCTTCTTGCCGCCTCGAATTTTGTATATCCGTCCCAGACGCTCAGTTTGAATTGCAAAATCCATAGTAATCCTTCAGCAACCTACAAAATTGTTGGTACAGCGTAGGGTAATCGTAGGGCAATCGTCAAGCAATTTAACGCCACCTTTGATAAGATAACATTCGAAGGGCGATTTCTCTTCTTCTCCTCCTTAGAGAGAGCCGGGGGCGGCGTACCCGGCTCTCGGTGATTCTATCATAGGAGGCATGGTATCGATTGAGGGGGGTGCTGCTGATTGCAGGCGCTGGATCAGCCTTGAAGTTCCTGGTAGCGGAAACAGTCTACTACGTGGTCATTGACCATTCCTACCGCCTGCATGAAGGCATAGCAGATCGTCGAACCGACGAACTTGAAGCCGCGCTGCTTTAAGTCCTTGCTCATGGCATCCGCTTGGGGGGTATTGGCGGGTATCTCGGACAGCGTTTTCCAGGCATTGTGGACCGTCTCCCCACCGACGAACTCCCAGATATAGCGGTCGAAGCTGCCGAACTCTGCCTGTACAGACAGAAATATCTGCGCGTTGGTAACGGCCGATTCAACTTTCCGCCGGTTGCGGACGATACCAGGATTTTGTAGCAGCTCTTCTATCTTCGAAATATCATATTGAGACACGACGACCGGATCAAAACGGTCAAATGCCTGCCGGTAGCCATCTCTCTTTTTCAAGATAGTTGACCAGCTCAATCCCGCCTGTGCCCCCTCTAATATCAGGAATTCAAACAGCGTATGTTCGTCGTGCACCGGAACACCCCACTCAAGGTCGTGGTAGGCAGTATACAGCGGGTCGCTCCCCGCCCACTCACAGCGTTTAAGCATAAGAGCCTCCTCTTGATAAAGAGCAGATCAGAAATTGTGACTATGACTCCAGGCTGAACCTGAATGTGTTTTGGGGTTGAAAGGAATTACGCAGTAAATCTCATTCCGGCTCGTAACCCGGGTCTTCTTCAATATCGCCATAAGTCAGCTCGGTTCCCCGGCGGTCATCGTCCTTCGGCCAGTTTAACGGTCTGCCGCGTGATTGCGGAGAAGGCGGGCCAGACGTATTTACACCGCGCTGGTTGGGTCTATTTGAAGCGTTCCAGTTCGCGTTCTGTGGTATCGAATATGTGCTGCCTTTTGATACGGACGATGACCGCCCGTCGGCATCATCTGGTTGGTCTTCGATATACTCGTCATGGTCCGATTCTTCCTCTTCATCGTTGTAGTCATCATCGAGATCAGGATGATCTTGATCAGGAGGATCTCGAGTATCATCTGTTAAACCAAGCAGCTCATTAAGCACGCGGTCCGCTTCGTCCTCGTCCAGTTCAGCAAGGTTCAGGCTCTGATCGTCATCAATGGGGTCGTCATCGCTGCTATTTTCGTCGTTGTGATCTTCATCGATGTGATCTTCATCGACTGGATCGTCAAATTCATCCTCGTCGTCATAGTCATCATAATCGTAGTCTTCATCTTCATCATCTTCATCATCAATAATGCTTGTCAACTCTGCGAACTGGTCCCATAGATCAAATCGCACACCATGCGGGGTGCGGAAGAATCCTGCCAGGGTAGATTCTGCATCCTGTTCGATCCCTAACGACTTTTCATAGACGACATTCCGGCTTTCTAGCTCTCTGCAGGTCTTCTCCAGGTCTCTTATATGCAGCTGCAGTCGAATCGTATCAGGTGGAGTGCTTTCTTTCCCTTCACCCGCCTGCACAATGCTGATGCAAAACTCCCCACCTGGGCTGCTGAACTGAGCGTAATGCGGAGAGAAGGCGCGGACAGTGAATCCGAGAACATCGATGTAAAATCCGACCTCGGCCGCAAAGTCATCTACCCTGTATTCAAAGCAAAATTTCCAGCCGGAGCCGAACTTGAACGGAAAGCTATTAAGCGGCTCACGCCACAGCTGCTGCCATTCTCTCTCATCTCTTGCTCGCAGCGTGACGTCGAGACGAGCCTTCCCAAAAGCCCTGAATCGTGGATTGATGTGATATTTAGCTGTCATCTCAGCTCTCTCCTTCGACTGGTATTTCAGGAAATGCCGCCTGTTGGAATCGTTGGGCATTTTCCGGACCAGACCATGAGTACTCCTTCATATTTATCTTTTCTCGCTCATTAAATACTACCCCCTCACTTTCCAGCAAGGCACGTTGATGGCTCCCTCCCTGACCCTGCCGCAGACTCACTTTTCCCTGCGAATTAATCACCCGCCACCAGGGGACATCCTCAGGACAGGCTGCCATCGCTCCTCCCACCCACCTTGCACCCCAGGCACGATAATCATCCACGCTCATTCCCGGAGGAGGCGGGATCAGTCCGGCAATATAGCCATAGCTTGTCACCCTCCCGTAAGGGACCTGTCTTACGATTTCCCATACAGACTGGTTAAATGCTGCTTTGTTGGCAGGTGTTGAGTACTTCATACTGACCTACTTCCCGGTGTGACCGATCCATCCATACTATACCTGAACATATGTTCTATGTCAAGCATATTTCTGTACGATATAATTCAGCCGCGTGACCATTCAGACCCCCTCCGCTAACCGCCAGATTGCCCGTGCCGCTGCAACCGTCATGGCAGCTTTTGTATTGAGCAACCTGGTCGGTCTGGTACGCCAGGTCCTGGTCTCGCGGGCGTTCGGAACGCAAGAAGTCATCGATGCATTCAATGCTGCAGCAACCTTTCCTGATCTATTGTTCAGCCTGATCGCAGGAGGGGCGCTGGCATCCGCCTTCGTACCAACTGTAACAGATTTTTTGGCAAAGGGCGACCGCAAAAACGCCTGGTTCTTATCATCAGCAATTGCCAACCTTGTATTCCTGCTCTTATCGATCTTAAGCCTGCTCGCAGCCATCTTTGCACCCTGGATTGTAGGGAATCTGCTGGCTCCAAAATTCGACCCGCAGCAGCAGGCACTTACCACCAGTCTGCTGCGCATCTTGCTGATCTCGCCAGCGATCTTCGGCGTCAGTGGTCTGGTTATGGGGCTATTGAACGCCCACCAGGTATTCCTATGGCCCGCTCTGGCACCGACCATGTATTGGCTTGGCATGATCTTCGGCGTCCTGTTCCTCTCACCCACGATGGGGATTTTCGGACTTGCCTGGGGAGCGGTCATCGGCGCATGTTTACACCTGGCGGTACAGATCCCGGCACTGATGCGCCTGCCCGGAAGACGGTATTTCCCAAGTCTGGGGCGGGGATTTCCGGCAGTGTACGAAGTTGGCAGACTGATGGCGCCGCGCTTGCTGGGCGTCGCTGCTGTACAAGTGAACTTCGTCGTCAACACCATCTTGGCGACCGGGCAGCCGGTCGGCAGCCTGACCTCGATAAAGTACGCCTGGGCGATCATGACCATGCCGCAGGTAGTCATCGCTCAGGCGATTGCTATCGCCGCCCTGCCGACTTTTTCCAATCAGGTTGCCCGCGGTCAGATCGGCGAAATGCGCAGCTCATTATCGGCAACCCTGCGAGGCGTACTTATTCTGGCACTGCCTGCTACATTAGGCTTGCTGCTGCTGAGGGTGCCAATAATAGGTATGCTGTTCGAGGGAGGAGAGTTCGACCAGCACTCAACACAGCTCGTCGCCTGGGCGCTGCTGTGGTATGCGCTCGGTCTGGTGGGTCATTCTGTGGTCGAGATCGTATCCAGAGCTTTCTACGCCATGCACAACACGCTGACTCCGGTCATTGCCAGCGTCGGCGCGATGAGCCTGAATGTGATCCTGAGCATTGCTCTATCAGATTTATTCATCCGCCTTGGCTGGTCGCCGCATGGCGGGCTGGCACTGGCAAACACCCTGGCGACAACGCTGGAAATGGTCGCCCTGCTGATCCTGATGTCGCGCAATCTGGAAGGGGTAAACGGCCGCCAGCTGGTGCAGGCCGGCTGGCAGACCGGGCTGGCAGCCTTGATAATGGCGCTGGGTGTGTGGGTCTGGCTCCAGGCAGTCGCCAGTCAGCCTTATTGGATTATCGCACTCGGGGGGATATTAATAGGTGGGGTTTTATTCTTAACCTCGTCGTTAGTTATCGGGATCCGCGAAGTGCGCTCAATTGCTACTGAGCTGCTCCGCCGCCTGATCGGCTGACTTCATCACTCCGGGGTCTCGAACTCAACCAACGAGTCATCCGAGATCTGCTGCACCTTCAATTCTGCCTTGTCGAGCAAACCCGCACAGTAACGTGCCAGGGTCTGGCCGCGCTCGAATAAGCGCAGCGATACTTCCAAAGTGTAATCACCCGACTCCAATACAGCAACAATCTCTTCAAGCTGACTGTATGCCTGTTCGTAGTCCAATTGCTCGACCGGTTGATCAAACGAAGCCAATAACAGATCCAATTCCGACATAATCCCTCCTCACTCAATCCTGCTCCCCAGCGCTGCTTACTTCAACTGGGAGGATGGGTGAAAGATAAACTTGCAGCGGGGCATCCGGCGGCAGCATCTGATGTGCCAGGGTATCGAACTCCTGGCGGGAAAGATGCTGTTCGCTCAGGTATTGGAGGATCTCAGGTTCGACCTCCGTCCGGTACACCCGCTTGAATGCGTTGCTGCGAGCCAGGTTAGCAAGCAGGATGGATATCCCTGAGAGCGCAAGCATGCCAACCACAAACATGAACAAGGCCAGGATCAGGTTGATCAACCCGAACACCCACAGCAGCAGCGTGATCCCAACCACCGGTATCAGCCCAATCCCGCAGCCGATTCCGAAGGCGGTCTCTGCCCCCCCCGCTCCGGAAGACCTCAATTGTTCATTGAGCGATTCGACCACACCGGCAAGCTCTTGTATTTGCTCTTCGGACAGGTCAATTGCATCCATCGCACTATTCACCGTCTGGCTTCCCCGGCGCAACTTCTACGATAAAACTACCATCGCTCACCCGGACATGCAGGCTGTCTCCAGCGGAAACCTGAGCGGTGCTGCGTACCAACTGCCCGTGCTTATCAGAAACTGCGGCGTATCCGCGCTCCAGGATAGAGGCAGGGCTCAAGGATTGCAGGCGCTGTGATAGAGCAGATATTTGCGAGCGCTGCAACTCTAGAGAATGTTCCAGGTTCAGCGCCAACCTGTGCATCAGATCGTCTAATCTCTGGCGGTCGCTGCTGAGCCTCCAGCGCGGCGATTTCAGGCGCAAACGCCCTGCCAGGGAATCGCTCTCCCGGCGTTTGTTGGTGACCATCTCTCTGATAATGCTGCCGAGGATCTGCTGGAAATCCTGGATGGATACCAGCAAATCCTGGCGGTGAGGAGCCGCCAGCTCAGCAGCCGCGGTGGGTGTCGGCGCGCGCAGGTCACTGACGAAATCTGCTATGGTGAAATCCGTCTCATGCCCGACGCCGGTGATGACCGGAGCCGCCGAGGCAGCGATCGCCCGCGCCACCTGCTCATCGTTGAAAGCCCACAAGTCTTCGATTGACCCACCGCCGCGCGCCAGCAGGATCACATCCGGCAGGTACCTGTGATTCAGCGCCTCCAGAGCACCGATAATTCCTTGGGGGGCATCCATACCCTGTACTGCAGTGGGTGCAAGGATAACATCAGCCAGCGGGTAGCGCCGCTGCAGGGTCTCGAGCATATCCCGTAAGGCAGCCCCGGTTGGGGAAGTGACGATCCCGATCCGCCTGGGTCTCTCGGGGATGGGACGTTTGCGCTCGGGATCGAATAAACCCTCTGCCTCCAGCCGCTCCTTTAGCCGCAAAAACTCCTGGTAGAGCGCACCCTCGCCGGCCGGCCGGATCAGGTCTGCATACAACTGGTATTGACCTGCTGTTTCATAGATGCTCAGACTGCCGTGAACACGTACCGCGTCCCCCTCGCGAGGCAGATATGCCTGGCGCGCGGCCGCGCTGCGCTACATTACACAGCGCAGGGAGGCAGAGCCATCTTTCAGCGTGAAATACAGATGTCCGGAAGACGGGCGCGAGAAATTGGATACTTCCCCTTGAACCCAGATATCCTGCAGCAGCTCATCACCTTCCAGGAGCTCGCGCAGGTATCTGGTCAGGTCTGAGACCGTCCACATCAAAGATTGGAATAACGGCAGCCGGTTCATCATCGCTTGGGAGCACATATCCGGGTCAGGCTCGCACCCGCAGAGAGGATACTCCGCTTCCAACAGGCTGTCAACTGCCGGGATGATATTCTCGTTCGGCGGCAGGCGCATGGTCGATCCAATTGGGCTGGCATTTTACTCAGCCGGTTTCATGCTACAATAAGTTGAGGTGTTATAAGGTCCGGCAGCTCATCACCCGATTATCTATGAAATTCATCTGGTCACCCTGGCGTATGATGTATATCCAAAGCCATCGAAATGAAACAGATTGCGTGTTCTGTGTCGAGGCAGCGCGCAGCGACGGTCCGCAGAATCTGATCTTTCATCGCGGCCAGCACGCGTACGGGATTTTGAACCGCTACCCTTATACCAGCGGGCACTTGATGCTCGTCCCGTACGCACACGAAGCCACGCTGTTCGGGCTTAACCAGACAGCACGCGCCGAGCTCATGGAGCTCGCCAACCAGGCGATTGAGGTGCTGCAGCAGGTCTACAAGCCTCAGGGATTTAACATCGGCATTAATATCGGCGAGGCCGCCGGGGCAGGCATTATCGATCACATCCATGTACATGTGGTACCACGTTGGGGCGGAGATACTAATTTCATGTCCTCTTTGGCCCAGACCAGGGTGCTGCCCGAATCCCTGGAGGAGACTTATCACAGGGTCAGACAGGCATGGCAGTCCCAGCAGGTCGGCGGCTGACCCGGCTATATTCCGGATGCTGCTGAGTTCGCGGACACCAAAATACGCCATCAAAGAAGCTTCAAGGAGTGGAATTTATGTCATCGAACGAATTGGAACCGGTAATCCTGAGCGCGGTACGCACGCCGTCGGGGCGTTTTCAGGGCAGTTTAACCTCATTTACCGCTCCCCAGCTGGGAGCGCTGGTGGTAAAGGCAGCCGTCGACCGCAGCGGCATCCAGGACCCTGAGCAGATCGAAGAAGTCTTGATGGGCAATGTGGTGACCGCCGGAGAAGGACAGGCTCCCGCACGCCAGGCCGCCATCTACGCCGGGCTGCCGGCCAATGTGGGGGCAACGACCATCAACAAGGTCTGCGGCTCGGGGATGAAGACGGTCATGCTGGCCGCCCAGGCGATAAAAGCCGGTGACGGGGAGCTGTTCGTAGCCGGAGGTATGGAGAGCATGAGCCGGGCACCGTACCTGGTGTTCGGTCGCGGTGGAGAGCTGCGCTTTGGGCATTTGCAGCTGACCGATTCCCTGCTGCACGACGGGCTGTGGGACCCGTTCGAAGACTGGGGGATGGGAAATTCAGCCGAGTTTATCGCCGACGAATATGAGGTGACCCGCCAGGCAATGGATGAATTTGCACTGGGCAGCCACCAGAAGGCGATCTCGGCGATCGAAAGCGGCAGGTTCAAAGACGAGATTGTACCGCTGGAGATCCCCGGGCGCAAAGGCACGGTGACGATATTCGATACCGACGAGACGCCGCGCGGCGACACCTCCTTCGAAGCGCTGGCCCGGCTGAAACCGGATTTCGTAAAAGACGGCATGGTCACCGCCGGCACCGCGCGGGGCTTAAACGACGGTGCTTCCGCACTG
>JAQBDA010000023.1:0-2797 GCA_032124675.1 Chloroflexota bacterium | reverse complement strand
CCCCGCATTGGTGAGCGAGGGCAGATCTTCGCGCCTCCAAATCTGCTCACTTGCCCAGCGGTTGATGGCGCCATGACCGACGAAGTTCATGATCAGCGTGCCGGTGAGCGGACTCGTGGAGTTCAAAGTATGGGTAATTGCCTGGTTAATCGCCGGGCATGAAATCACTCCGGGGGGGCAGCCGTAATCATTCTCGTACAGCTTCTGGGCGGAAAACCCGGGGCGGATGAACTCGGCAATGATGTTGTCAGAGAACTGCACGAAATCTCCGGCACTGTCTGGGACGTTGTCGGCGACGAACATCAGGCTGCGCTGCCAGTCCTGGCGCGGGGCAGCTTCATAGGCGATCACCTTATCGACGACCGCATCCATCTGCGCGGCAGAGTTTACCGGGATGCGGCTGATGTACAGGTCGGGCAGGATATCATTCCCCACCACGGCTGCCAGTAAATTGGCGCTGTCCACGATACCGCCCCACGGGTCGACCCAGGTCAGGTTGGGCGGCATGTACACCGCCGGATTGTTGTAGCGCGGTGAGCCTACCATGTTCCAGGTACCATCGCCGACCAGAATTGAATACTGCGGTGGCTTCGTCCACTGTGAGAAAGCGTATTTGAAGAAATTCTTGATTGCCAGCGGGCTGAAGATACCGTAATTGAACTGGTTGTACAGGTCTTGCACGTCGATCACCCGCGCCGAGAGGCCCTGTCCCTGGCGGTAGTCCGCCAGCCGCTGGGCGGGGGTCATGAAATCCTGGTGGGTGATCACCAGGTAGTCGGCTTCCTGGCTGAGATCGGATGGGACATAGTAGCTGATCTGTGAGGGGGGCACAACAGTGAAATAACCGGCATAGTAACGGGCACCCGAGTCAGGCGTCAAGTTGAAATCTATGAGAGGACCATTCTTGAGCACCCCGGTGACTACGGTGGGCGTCAAGGAGTGGGTGATATCCAGCACCATCACTTCTGCTTGTAAGAATCCGGTAATCTGGTAGCGGCGCGTTTCCGTAACGGATGGCGTGAATGTAATCTCTCCTCCATCTGCCTTAAACTCACGCTCGTACTCAATCTCGTACCAGTCAAAATAGATATCATCTAAAGTCATGACCGGTGTTTTATACACCACGAAATCCAGCGCATTGCTCCCGTTCACCAGCCGGGTCTGATCAACCTGCGCTTCGAAGCGGTAGCGGCTCTTGCCGTCCCAGAGCTTATCATCGATGGGTTGGGTGTGCCCGCCGTCGTTCAGATAGACAGTGGTGTGGTGGTCGGGACCGGAGGTGTCATTGCTGGTCACCGCGACCACCTCCCCGCGTAGGGTGGCTGAATAAACGCCGCTGGCAACTGCGCTTAAGGTCGTAGTATATACCCATGTTGTACCTGACGAGTTTGTGGTCCTGTTTCGGTTCCAGAGCCAGTTGTCCTCGCTGCTGAACAGCGTCCAGCTCTGGTTCGACTCAAAATAGACCGATTGCTCCGCCCTTACAGTCTCCCGGTATGTCTGCGCTAGCGGCGTGTTTACTCCTGGTGCGCCGGGCACGGTCTGCATGCGCAGTCCCGGTGAAGCCTCCACCGACAGCCAGTACACATTCTCTCGGGTGTACTGCTCTAACATCGTGTCATTCATCTGCGGCGTCCAGGTGGTGAACGCCCCGCTGGTATCCTGGCTGATGTAGGTCAGCCAGTGGTCGTCTTCCGCCTGGTATTGTCCTGCCAGATAGTCACCGTAGAACTTCTGCCCGTAGAAGGCCAGGTATTCGCCAGGCTCAAAGCTGGTATCCCCATCCCCGGCGAGATAGGCAGCCACCTCCACTCCCTGGCTGGTGAGGTGCAGATAGTGGGGATTGAGGTTGGCTACATCCAATCCAGCAGCCTGAAGATTCAAATAGGTCAGCTTGTAAAGGTCATCCTTCACGATCGGGATGCGATACGCCGGAGCTGTCATCACCGCCGGTCCAGAGGCTGCGCCGCTCTCCAGGACTGCCTGCCGTGGTAGGCCGCGCCAGGCGCTGGCAGCATCAGCATTGATCAGCGTCCCGGCCAGCTGACCCTCGAACGGATCGCTGTCCGAAGGTCTTATTTGGTGCAGGTTGGTCTGGAGATTTTCGTCTGGAGAGCCAGGCTCGTTGAGCCCCTCGAAGAGCACCTCTACCAGCATGCGCCGGCTGAAGTCCAAACGCCCCTGGGCGGGCTGGTATTGAAATGGGAACAGCTCCAGGCGGGCGATGCGGCGGTCCCGCAGCCAGGCATCACCCGCTATCCTGGCGGCACTCTTTGGATAGATGTCCAGGTGGTCATATTCGGCATCTAATATATCGTAAGCCAGCTCTCCGGGTTGGAAATCGCCAGTTAGGGCAGCAGGCTGCGGCGAGGGCGGCAGGCGCAACCGTCCCGGCAGAGGTGAAGCGTCTGCAGAGTGGACCAACACCCGAATATCCACGTCTGGCGGCACGCCGATCAATGCATCGATCTTGGGCAGCTGAGGCATACCCTGTTCGGAGGTGTAGCTGGCGCCATCTATGCGCAGTAAGTCATAGTTAGCACCATCGATATCCAGCGCATCGATCTGGTAGCCAGACGTGATAAGCTCCAGCAGCAATCCGCTCTCATCCGAGCGCAGTACATCGATCCGGTAACCAGAATCGCCGCCCACTGCGTGTTGAGCGGTCGCAGGTGGATGTACCGGCAAACCAAACAGCATCCCGAAGACCACGATCATGGCACTGAGTGAATGGAATACTTTCCGCGAACGAGTAAAGGTTATCATTTTAGGATTTACCCAATGGTAAGGAGGGTGG